>JAFZXN010000010.1 GCA_017616695.1 Clostridia bacterium
CAAGCGGTTTATGTCAGTAAACCGCTGACAATAAGTCGAGTTGCGACGAGGGCGTGATAGCGAGGCAACGAAAACTGTAACGCAGTTGTAATCAAAATCGAAAAATCGATTTTGCAAAGCTTTTATAAAATTATAAGCTAAAGCCGAGCGGAGCGAATCCCCTTATCTCCACCACGAAAAAAGGCACTCTCTCGAGCGCCTTTTTTTGCTACTTAAGTTAAAAGAGGATTCGAACTGAGGGGTAGTCGCCGACCGAACGCCATAGTACGATATCACAAATTCAACGAGAGTCGCATATGCATAGTCAAAAACGACCTACATCGGACTCGATTCAGGTCGTTTTTATCCAAACCGCAAGGTTTCTGATATCATCACGGCGTGAGGTATGGTATATAATACTTTGCGGTTTTTTGATATAATAATTTCAGCAATACAGGTACAGGCCGAGCCATTGGACGACGGCGCCGGCGAGGACGAAGATATGCCAAAGAAAGTGCGAGGCTTTTTTCTTTATCGCGAAAGGTATTATCCCGAGCGAATAGTTAACTCCGCCGATAAGGACGTAATAAAAGCAGGCGGGTTCGATAGCAAGCAGCTTAACGGCAAACAGCAAGCCGCTCCAACCGAGCGTGACGCAAAGTATCATATGTATCGCTTTTACCCGCGCGGGGCCGAAAACGCTTATGAGCGTCATCCCGACGATGATTATCGCCCACTGCGCTATCGCAAAGCCGACGCCGAACGTTCCGCCGATGACGTTCAACAAAATGGGGAGATACGTTCCGCCGATAAGAAGATAAATAGTTGCGTAATCAAAGCGGCGAAACAGCCGTTTTACCCCGCTACCGTACAAAAAGGCGTGATATAAACAGCTTACGGTAAACGTCAACAGCATTGCCGCAAAGTAAACAACGTGCGGGAAAAGACCGTTTCCGCCGCCCTTTTTAACGATAACGAGAATAAACGTCACGATCGCAAAGACCGCGCCCGCGCCGTGACTTATTGAATTGGCAATTTCTTCTTTGACCGAGCGACGCGGCGGATCGGCGTCAAATTTTCGGGTTTTGCCGGTATTACTATCCATCGTTAGCCTCATATAAAAAGTAAACGCGCCAAAAGTAAATACGTCAGACAACGGTAAGATAACGCCGTAAAGGCATCATTTCAAAGTGTTTTCCGACAGCGGCGCGATGCCGTTCAAGACCGCCTTCCCGAGCCCTGCGGAAATGACCTCGAGCGGGATATGGCGATCGGAATTGAACCATTGATAATAAATATTCATCGTGCCCGCCGCATAAAAAGACGAAATAAAGTCGATTTTTTCCATCGGAAGGTGCGACAAGGTCGTCTGCGAAAGCATTTTGCTGACGGCCGTCTGGATATCTTGTACAATCCTGAAAATTATCTTTGAATTGCTTTCGCTTTTAAAAAGATAATCGAATAGTTCCGAATGCTTACTGACGGCGCCGTGCAAAGCCTCGAATATCTGCCGCGTCTGGACGAACATATTTTTGCTGTCAAAGCCGGAAAACGCGTCTTCTATCGCCTTGATCGCATTATTTTCTATCTCCTCGCGTATTTCGTAGACGCCTCTGTAATAATTATAGATGGTCTTTCTGTCCACGTCGGCCTCGGTGGCGATATCTTTAACGGTTATCCTGTTGTAATCTTTTGTCAATAAAAGCTTTAAAAAAGCTCTTTTTATAGTGCGTTTCGTCCTTTCGACGCGCCTGTCTTTCCTCTTTTGCGTTTCCGCCATAAATTCCCCTCAAAATATACTTTTTTCCTCATTATATCCCAAAATACACACTTTGTCAATTATTTATACAGAATATGACGAGTTGTAAATACCATTAGCCCGTTTTTTAAAGCATAAGCCCAAAAAAAGCGGTTCCAACGGCAAAAAAACGACGCTCCGTTCAAACGTAAAGCGGGGCGCCGTTTTGGCTTATTAAAAGACGTTTGTCAGAACTTCATCACGACGAGCAGATTATAACAATCTTCGCCGCCTATGACCGAACGGTATACGAGCCTGTACCAACGCGGAACGGCGTATTCGTTCAGCTTATTTTCAAGATAACTTATCGCCGCGTTGTTATTATAGCCAAAAACGTTTGCTTTAACGAACATCGGCAAGTAATAGTAGCCCGAGCCGCCTTCCGCGATCTTTATCATCATCTTTTCAAAATAATCGTCGGCCTGCGCGGCGGAAGTTATCATATAGCTGTTCGCGCCGTCGTAAGTGTATTCCGAAAGATAGTTGTAGCTTGCGGGGTTATAGTTTGCTGAAGAAGAGATCTTATCGTCCGTCAACGACGTATATACGAGCAAGTGCTCGTTTTTGGTCATCGCAAGACACATATTGCGGTAAATAGTCACTTCTTTCGAGTCGACAGCCCAACTGCCGGCGTAGGCGTACGTTACGTCGCTCAAGTAATCGCAGCCGTCTATTTTAACGTAATTATACGAATGGATGTAGTAAGAATATCCGCCGTTTTCATAGATAAAGGAGCTTCGCCCGCCGATATGGTTTTTATGCTGTGCAACGACGCGCGTCACGTCGATGCCCTCTATCGCAAGCAGCAGCGCGTACGCTTTGGCATACCCGTAGCAGACCGCGGTCCCGTACATAAGCGGCCCTTCGGCGTAATACGAGGCAAACAACGAGCTTATCATATCCGATTCGCATTCGATATCGAGACAATAAAGGTCGGCGCTTTCTTCGGCAACGTCGTCGTAAGCGGCGTTTTCCATGAACCAGGCGATTATGCAGTACATTTTTTCAAACTCGTCCATATCGTCGTCGCAAACGGAATTGAGAATGCTTACGGCCTTATTGACGGTAGCCTCTGCCCTCGTTCCGCCGACGGGCGAAATTTTGTAACCGTGCGTCAGCGCATATATAGCCTGATCGGTGTTGTAAACGGTAACGCCGCTTGCGTCGACGGTATCGAACGTGTGGTCGGCGCCGCGCAAAGACGCTCTGCGGCTGTTCTCCGCAAATGTCGGCGGAGCGGAGTTGTCCGACGTGACGAAAAAGCTTTTCGTATAGTATTTGACGACCACCTGAACGTAGCCGTTTTCCAAAGCCTGACCTTTGACCGAAGCCGAAGACGAAAGCAATCCGCTATTTAAATACAGCTTGTCCAAAAGGTTTTCGATATCGCCGTAGTAAAAATCGACTTTTATCACGAAGCTTTCGATATTATAGAAAATATGGTAATCGGCTTGTTCGACAAACTCGTCGATATTGCTTACGCCGTCGGGATAAGGCTCGGCAAGCTGCTTTACGGTATTGAAACCGTTATGAAGGTCGTTGCCCGTATCGGTAACGCCGTATTTACTACGAATGTCGTCGACGACAGAGTCGTAATCATCGTCGCTGTACGAAGAAACAAAACTCATCGCCTGCCCGCCGACCACGCTTACGCCGACGGAAAACGAATTTTTTAGACAGCTTACTTCAACTTCCGTAACGCCGAGGCAAAGCTCGTCGTCGGCAAAAGATATCTCGGAAGTGTAGCTTACGGTATCGCCGCTTTCCACCTTGAAAAGGATACCCGTCGGATCGAACTTTTCGCCCTCGACGTACACCTTCTTTATGGGCGCGGCAAACAAAGATACGGTCGCCGAGACTATGCTCGTAACGCTTATCGCGACGGTTGCCGAAAGCCCGCCGTAAGTTACGGTGACGTGATCGTCTCCTACGGTCAGCGGCGCGGACGTGACCGAATAATCGGCAATAGTCCTCGTCTTTCCGTCCGAATAGCCCGCTGAAACGACCATACCCGCCTTATCGAACGTTTCCCCTGCAAAGTACGCGGTCTTGTCGGGCGATCTCGTAACGGTCAAAGACTTTAAAGTAACTTTATTCACCACTACGGAAACGCTCGCGGACTTGTCGCGGTAAGTAACGGTAACGAGCGTATCATCTGCGGACAGGACCGTTTTGTCTACGGAATACGTCTTTATCTCGCTGCTCGTGCCGTCGGAATAGTTTGCGGTGACGACCATACCCGCCTTGTTGAAAGTATCGCCTTCGTAATAGGTGACAGTGTCCGGAAGTTTTGTTATCGAGATGCCTGTTAAGGTGATCTCACCGCCCCCGTTATTATTGTCCACGCACGAAGTAAGAAACGTCGTGGCAAGCAAACATAAACAGACGAAAAGCGCCGTAAGCATTTTTGCTTTTTTCATAACGATCTCCTTATAGCGGCCGCACTCGGCGGCAGTTTTCAATATTTATTGAGATATTCCTCGTATTTGGCCCAGGTATAATTGCGTTTGAACGCCAGATACTGACTGCTTTTAACGTAAACTTTGACGTTTTCGGCGGCGCCGTCGAACAAACCCGTGTCGGGTATGGACGTAGTGCCGGGGTTCTCGGTCTCGAGATATATCTCCGTAAGCTCAGAGCACCCGTAGAAGATATCCACGTCGAACATACGGTAATTGTCGGAGATAATTATCTTCTTGAGCCTCGAACAGCCTTCAAGACAGCGAGCCGACAGCCCTTTGACCGTTCTGCCGCCGCTGTAAACGGGCAACGTAAGCTCGGTCATGCTCTTAAATTCTTCCTTAACGCCCGTGATATAGTATGCCCCGCCGATATTTTCCACGACGAAATACTTTTCGTTTTCATCTTCGCCGAAGAAGATATCTTCGTCTTCGGAAGGCTCGGGAACTTCGATATCGGTCGGCGTATCGATGCCGAACGCGCCTTTAATCAGGTCGATAAGGTTTTTGGTGTGCAGCACCACGCCGCGGTCGTTGAGGTGATAGTTGGTATTGTAAAAATACTGCATATCGTAAGTAAAACCTGAAACCGTGCCGATGACCTCGCAATCGAGCTTATTTGAAAGGTTTTCTTTGAACGCGAGCGCCGAACCCTCGTCGAACGTGGCGGCGGGCGCGTTGGTGGGTGAAAACGTGAAATACAGATCGACGTTTCTGCGCCTTAATTCAGCGGCGTATTCGTTGACGTAATCGAAGAAATCGCCGTCCCCTATATCGAGGGAAACGAGCTGACTTTTGTCGTACCCGCCCGCCATAATGTTGCCTTTGCGCGGATAAGAAAGATCGCCGTACTCGTTGAAGCTCGTTCTCGAATACAATTCGTCCGCCGACACGCCTTCTTCGCCGCTTAACCGTATCTTGTTATATAAAAAATCGAAATAATTGTAAGCCATATCGACTTTTTCGTCAAACGACAGCGTTTTTATTATCTCGCGCCTAAAGTTTATCGCCTGCCACATAACGTCGGCGTTGAAATATAAGGAATACGTCTGTGCGGAAAGCTCGGGCGCGAGGATAACTACGTCGCCCGGGTTGAGATTGGCAAGCGAAATTTCCATCATGGCCTTCGTGCCGAGCGAGGCGTACACACCGAGATCGACGGCTTTAATTCCAAGTTCCCTTTCGATAAGGTCGCACTTAAGAGCAAACGGAAGACTGCTCCCGCCGACGAAGACTATTTTCTGCTCGTTGATATTTATAAGCCGCTCGTATTTATCCGCAAGCGCCGCGGTAAACACGTTTTCGTAATTGTTGTCGACGCACTCGCCGACGGTCACGAACGCCCCGAACGGTATCAGCGCGGCGATAGTGCAAATAATGACGTTTTTCAATAATCGTTTCATCGCCGCCACCTAAAACTGAAAATAGATAAAGGACGAATCGACGTCCACGCATTTAAGATAAATAAAGCTTGCCGCCGTAAGGAAGATCATAAGCGAAAAGACGGCGTATTTGCCTATCTTTCCGAGTAAAGGCCGCTTGGCGTTATCGCAAAGCGACAGCAATTTTCCATAAAAGAAATAGACCGCCAGAATGACCGCAACCGCCGCCAACCCCGCCGCGGAAACGTTGAAATATTCCGATAAGAAAACGAAGATATTTCCGTCGACGCTCCAATTCGTGAAAATATGCGTAAAGACGGTCAGTGCGTCTTGCAGGGAATTGCTCCTGAAAACCACCCACGCCAGCGTGACGAGAATAAACGTCAAAATTTTCCGAAAAACGTTGATAACGGGCTTATCGGCTGGCTTATGCACTTTGTCGACGAGCTTTTCGACTATCTGATATACGGCGTGGATAACGCCCCAGATCAAAAAAGTGACGGCGGCGCCGTGCCATAATCCGCTTATGGCAAAGACGACGGCAACGTTAATACAATAACGCCCAAAAGCCACGTGACTGCCGCCGAGCGGTATGTAAAGATAATCGCGGAACCAGGTGGAAAGCGTGATATGCCAACGCCGCCAGAACTCGCGCACCGAGCGCGCCGAATACGGCTTGTCGAAGTTGTCGCTTAATTTTATGCCGTAAACCCGCGCAACGCCTTTAGCTATATCGCTGTAACCTTTAAAGTCGCAAAGTATCTGTAGCGAAAAAAGCACCGTCGCGATAAGCGCCGTAGGCCCGTTGGAAAGGGCAACGTTTTCATAGACTTTATTGACCGCGACGCCCACGATATCGGCGACGGCTATCTTCTCGAAAAACCCGATAGCCATAAGCTTAAGTCCCGCTATAACGTCGTTATCGTTAAAAACGTGTTCCTTTTTAAGTTGCGGGATAAGGTCTTCCGGCCGCTCGATGGGGCCTGCCACAAGTTGCGGGAAAAAGCTTACGAACAGCGCGTAGATAAAGAAATTTTTCTCCGGCTCCGTCTTTTTTTTGTACACGTCGATAACGTAAGAAAGCGCCTGAAAACTGTAAAAGGAAATGCCGATCGGAAGCAGTATGTCGAGCGTAAAATCGAACTTGTTGCCGCTTATCACGTTGGCAAACAGCGCCACGCCGCGGGCAAAGAAGTTATAATACTTGAAAAACAGCAGTAAACCGACGTTTACCGTTACCGCGATGACCAAAAAGAGCTTTCTATGCTTTTCGTAGCGCGAAATAAGTAGCCCCGCGCCGAACGAAACGAGCGTGGTAAATATGATCAAAAACGTAAGTTTCCAATTCCACCAGGCGTAAAAGACGTAGCTTGCCGCAAGCAGCAGATAGTTTCTCGCTTTTTTCGGCAGCAGGAAAAACGCCGTCGTGACGATGACGAAAAATATGAGAAATTCCACCGAATTGAAAAGCATTTTTCTTTTTCCCTCGTTTTTTTAAGCCGGATAACAAGAACTATACGTTCCTATTCTATCAAAAATCGGCGAATATGTCAAGAATTATAGGCATTTTCGAATAAGCGCCGAAAAATATACCCGAAAACAAACCGCCCGCGGCAGTAATTGCCGCGGGCGTTACGGTTATAAACGCATTATTCTTCCAAAGAAACGGCCGTGCGCCCCGCCTTTTTACGAAGCTCGTTGAACTCCGAAAGCGTTTTACTTTCTTTTTCTTTTAAAAGTTTCAGTTTAAGATCGTATTTGGCTTTCTTTTCGGGCGGCAAAGCGGCAATTTTATCCCGTTTCGCCTGTTCGGCGGCGGCCTTTTTGGCGTTTTGATCGGCCTTCTTTTTCTCTTCCGCCTTTCTTTTATCGTTTATCATCGCGTCGAAAGCGGCAAGTTCATCGTCGGGGCTGACGCCTTTATTTTTGCAGTTTTCGATTATCTCTTCCCTGCGCGAATTATAGGAAGATAGCTCGCTTTCTTCCTCTTCAAGCTGCATTTTGCGTTGCGGATCGATATACTCTCTGCCTTCCTTTTCGGCGAGCGCCTTCTGATCTGCGGCAATGGCAACGTGGTCGTACGCGGAGAATTTTTCCACCTTCATAAATATGAACAGCACGGCGATAAGGGTAAAGCATATCGTTTCGCCGCCGATGAAGATAAACGTCATAGCCCACTTAAAGGCCTCCGTACCCGCGCCGACGGCAGCCATGCCCGAAAAGTCGAACGCGCCGAGCACGGCGTTCATAATACCCGTGGCGATACCCGTCATACCCGCCATAATGGCGCCGTAAATGGTCATCGAAAGCCCGTCCGTCCTGAAACCGTGTAAAGCCTCCTGATGGTCGAGAACGTCCGCAAGAAGGGCAAGCGACAAATACATCGCGGGGGTAGAGCCGAGCGCTTTTACCACGAACGAAGCTACCACGAGCGGGAAGCTCGACGGATCGATAAAGCCTATCGCCCCGCCTATCACCGAAAGTATAGCGCCGAAAGCAATGGCTTTAGCCTTACCGATCTTATTTGAAAGCGGCCAGGCTATCACCATACCGAGCGCGGTGGGAACTGCGCCTATCATCGCGATAAACGCGGACGCGCTCTGCCCGTCGGTCATATTGAGCGTAAGGTCGGTAAGCGCGGCGCGGCAGAAATATATCTGCGACACGTTTTTGAGCATACCGCCGAGCTGATACAAAAAAAAGAATACGATGATAAGTATCCAGAATTTATCCTTAAAGCAGACTTTTGCCTGCGCGGATATCGGAGCCGCCTTTTTGACCGCTATAACGCCGGTAGCGGCCGCCTCTTCGGTGATGCGCTCTCTCGTAAAGAAGAACTCGATTATAGCGCCGATGGCCGTTATTGCTATCATAACGACGGCGACTATCTTCCAGGCGTTATACGCCCTGTCGGCAACGACGACGTTGTTTTGAGTCGGGAAGAACAAAAAGCTGACGAGCGGCAGGACCATCGACGTCAAGCCCATAGCGGCAAGCGTAGTGGCGTTGGATATGGTGGCAAGGAGCGACCTGTCCTTACCGTTACGCGTGGAAAGGTTAACGAGAGCCGCGTGCGAAGTGTAATAAAAGGGATACGCTATCGCAAACCAGGTATTGTAGCCTATCGCGATAAATATAAGCGACGCAACCCTGTTGTCGCCGGTGTTGAGCGGCGGAAAGACGAGTAAAAGTAAAAGCGCGACTATGCTAATAGGTATCGATAAAAGTATGAGCGGCCTTGCCTTGCCGGCTTTGGTGTGCATATGGTCCATAAGCCGCCCGACGAGTATATTGCCGAGAATGACGAACACGACGGATATTACGGGCAAAAACCATAAATACCAGGCGGGAACTTTCATTACGTCCGTCAGATATTGGTTATACTGCCCCGCCAAAACGGAGTTGGATAGTAGGGCTAACGTCGGTCCCAAAAAGTAGCCGAAAGCGCCTTCGGGAAATATCTTTGCGGAAGCCGACCTTATCTTACTTGAAAACAGCCTCGAATCGAAAACCGATTTTCTTGCCGCGTCGTTGTCTGATGACATAGTAAACCGTCTCCTTGTTATTGCGATATCTATTATATCATATTATATAATTATAATCAAGCCCTTTGAAAGAAAGGAAGATAATTTCGCCGACCGTTCGGGCAGTCGTACGAC
>JAFZXN010000076.1 GCA_017616695.1 Clostridia bacterium
ACGCCGAGAGCGGTAGCGGGGATTGATTCCCCGCGTTAAGCCGCTCACGACCTACAGTCCTAACGACTTTTTCTCGCGCTAACGAGAAAAAGTGTTAATTAAATTTCGGGGTTTTTATGTTCATCAAAGCTTATCAAAAACTTACTCTTCTCGACTTTCCGGGAAAGATAGCCTGCACGGTATTTACCGCGGGGTGTAATCTTCGTTGCCCGTTTTGCCATAATGCTCTGCTCGTTACGGATATCGACGACGCGTTCGTTCCCGAGGAAGAATTCTTCACCTTTTTAAGCGGCAGAAAAGGCCGTCTGGACGGCGTTGCTATAACGGGCGGCGAACCGCTCATGCAAAAGGATATCGCCTCTTTTATAGCCGAAATAAAGGCTATGGGGTTTTTGGTCAAGCTCGACACCAACGGCACCTTCCCCGATAAGCTTGACGCCATATTAAAAGAAGGCAACGTCGATTACGTCGCCATGGATATCAAAAACTCTCTTTTAAAATACGCAAAAACGGTGGCGGTCCCAAAGCTTGACACCGCGCTCATCAAAAAAAGCGTGAAGATAATAAAAGACAGCGGCGTCGACTACGAATTCCGCACCACCGTCACTCACGAGGACTTTGAAAAGTCGGATTTCGAGGAGATAGGCAAGCTCATTTCGGGCGCGAAAAGATATTATCTGCAAGCTTTCAAAGACAGCGGAAACCTTATCGCCGAAGGCAATACCGCCGAAACAAAAGAGGTCATGGAAGAGTATAAAAGAATAGCAGAAAAGTACGTCGGCTCGTGCCAACTGCGCGGCGTCTGACCGAGTTTTTCAAGTCACGAAATTAAAGCACGGCGTTTTTCTTTTAGATAAGCGGATTTTTGGTTTTTCGTAACTTTCCGCCGCCCCGATCGGTAAGCTCAAACCACAATATATTGTGTTTTTTTAAAAATTTTAATACAAAATATTTGAAAAAAGGGTTGACATTTAAATCGGGTTGTGATAGTATTTAATATGCAACCGTACGGCGTTTCCGGACCGACACAGGCAAGGAAACGCTTTTACATAAATAAAGGAAGAAAAAAGAGGAAGAAAAGATGTATCAGGTAATTAAAAGAGACGGATATCTCGTAGATTTCGACATTCAGAAGATCTCGCTCGCAATAACCAAGGCGTTCGACGCGCTTGGCAAGCAGTATCACCCGAGCGTTATAGATTTTCTTGCGCTCAAAGTCACGGCTGATTTCGAGAACAAAGTCAAAGACGGCAAGATAGCCGTTGAAGACATTCAGGACAGCGTTGAGTCGGTGCTCGTTCAAGCCGGTTACGGCGACGTTGCCAAAGCATATATTTTATACCGTAAACAACGTGAAAAAATACGTAATATGAACGCCACGATGCTCGACTATAAAGAGCTCGTCGACAGTTACGTTAAAGTTTCCGACTGGCGCGTAAAGGAAAATTCCACCGTGACTTATTCGGTCGGCGGGCTTATCCTTTCCAACTCGGGCGCCATCACCGCAAACTATTGGCTGAGCGAAATATACGATCAGGAGATAGCCGAAGCTCACCGCAATGCCGACATTCATTTGCACGATCTGTCAATGCTCACCGGTTATTGTGCGGGTTGGTCGCTCCGTCAGCTCATACAGGAAGGCCTCGGCGGCGTCACCGGCAAGATAACCTCTTCGCCCGCAAGCCACCTCGCGACTCTTTGTAACCAGATGGTAAACTTCCTCGGCATAATGCAGAACGAATGGGCTGGCGCGCAGGCGTTTTCGTCTTTCGACACCTATCTTGCCCCCTTCGTAAAAGCCGACGATCTTTCCTTCCGCGAAGTTAAAAAAGCCATTGAATCTTTCATTTTCGGCGTAAACACCCCCAGCCGTTGGGGAACGCAGGCACCGTTTTCCAATATCACGCTCGACTGGGTAGTCCCCAACGATATGGCGGAACTCCCCGCGATAGTCGGCGGCAAGGAAATGCCCTTCAAGTATAAGGACTGCCAGAAGGAAATGGATATGGTCAACCGCGCCTTCATCGAGATAATGATAGAAGGCGACGCCAACGGCAGAGGTTTCCAATATCCTATCCCCACCTATTCTATCACGCGTAACTTCGACTGGTCGGAGACCGAAAACAACAAGCTTTTGTTCGAGATGGCGGCAAAATACGGCACTCCGTATTTCTCCAACTATATCAACAGCGATATGGAACCGTCAGACGTAAGGTCCATGTGCTGCCGTCTGCGCCTTGACTTAAGAGAACTCCGCAAAAAATCCGGCGGATTCTTCGGCAGCGGCGAATCGACGGGTTCTATCGGCGTAGTCACGATAAATATGCCGAGGATAGCTTATCTTTCGGCTAACGAAGAAGAATTTTACGCCCGTCTCGACAAGCTTATGGACATCGCCGCAAGAAGCTTAAAGACCAAAAGAACGGTCATTTCCAAGCTCCTTGAAGGCGGCCTGTATCCGTACACGAAGAGATATCTCGGCACGTTCGACAATCACTTCTCGACCATCGGCCTCGTCGGTATGAACGAAGCCTGCATGAACGCCAAATGGGTAAATTGCGACCTTATAAACCCGATCGCGCAGGAGTTCACCAAAAACGTTCTCAACCATATGAGAGAAAGACTTTCCGACTATCAGGAAATGTACGGCGACCTTTACAACCTCGAGGCAACGCCCGCGGAATCGACCTCTTACCGCCTTGCCAAGCACGACGTGAAGAGATACCCCGATATCAAGACCGCCAACCAGAACGGAACGCCTTATTATACCAACTCTTCGCATCTGCCCGTCTGGTTTACCGACGACGTGTTCTCCGCCCTCGACATTCAGGACGAATTGCAGACGCTTTACACTTCCGGCACGGTCTTCCATGCCTTCCTCGGCGAGAAACTTCCCGATTGGAAGTCGGCGGCGACGCTCGTAAGAAGGATAGCCGAAAACTACAAGCTCCCCTACTATACGCTTTCGCCCACTTACTCGGTATGCAAAAACCACGGCTACCTTATCGGTGAACAGTATAAGTGCCCCATCTGCGGCGAGAACGCCGAAGTGTATTCGAGGATAACCGGCTACTATCGCCCCGTTCAGAACTGGAACGACGGCAAGGCGCAGGAATTTAAGGACAGGCGCGTCTATAAAGTGGAAGGCGCTATCTCCGACGCACGCGAGAAATACGACGATAACTGCGAAAGCTGCGTGGCTCACGTTCAGCCCGAACAAACTTCCGCCCCCGCCGCCGAACAAAACGCAAAACTTATCCTTTGCGCGACCAAGACTTGCCCCAAATGCATGATGGTCAAGATGTTCCTCGACAGAGCCGGCCTTTCCTACGAGGTCGTTTACGCCGAAGAAAACGAGAAGTTCTTTAAGGAGAACGATATCCGCGAGGCTCCCACGCTCGTAGTCATAAGCGATAGCGGCACGGAAAAATATCCCAATCCTTCAAATATAAGAAAGTATATAGACAGCGTAAGCGCGTAAAATAGTTAACACTTTTTCTTGCGCGGCAAGAAAAAGTCGTTAGGACTTGTGGTCGTGAGGCGTTTAACGGCAAAAATGAATTCCGCCTACGCCTCTCGGCGTTATTATATAATTCGCAATTCGCAATTCGCAATTTTCAGGCTTGGTCGTACGGCGCTATTGCCGCCTGCAAGCCTTCGGCGGCGCGCCGTTCGGCATATATATAAATTGCGGATAAAAAATAATTATAATATTTCGTTCGGCGACCGTCAGGGCGCTCGACCTTATATATTATATATAATTACTTAACGACCGC
>JAFZXN010000077.1 GCA_017616695.1 Clostridia bacterium
TCGGCGAACGAGACACGAAAGGTGTGTAAAGTGCTTTACAAGCGGAGGATCAATACGCCGTAAGGCGTGGCGAGCGCGAGCGAGCCGAATTATATAATACTTTGTTTCGGCGTCGGGCGAATGCCCGACTTGCAACGGAAGATAAACGTTTAAACCGATACATAAAATTGCTTTTTAAATGCTGTGAAAATACGTTATTGCAATAGACTAGTTCTGACGTTGCCCGAAAAGCTTTCGCGGAAGAAAGAAAGCAAAAAAATTAACAAACACAAAACTTGAACGAGGTATGATAGGAATGTTGAAGTACTTTACCAGCGAGAGCGTCACAGAAGGTCACCCCGATAAGGTGTGCGACCTTGTTTCCGACGCGATCCTTGACGAAATTTTAAGGAACGACGAAAACGCAAGGGTAGCTTGCGAGTGTTTTGCGTCCACGGGAATGGTCGTGATATCCGGCGAAATAACCACCGAATGTTACGTCGATATCCAAAAGATAGCCCGCGACACCATTAAAGAAATAGGTTACGACCGTGCCAAATACGGATTCGATTGCGACAACTGCGCCATAATTACGGCAATAAAAGAGCAAAGCCCCGATATAGCGCTGGGCGTTGACAATTCACTCGAATTTAAGCAGGGCGGCACGCTTGCCGACAAGATAGGCGCGGGCGATCAGGGTATGATGTTCGGCTACGCCACCGACGAAACGGAAGAGTATATGCCCGCCGCCATAATGTTTGCTCACAGGCTCACCCAAAAGCTTGCCGAGGTCAGAAAGAGCGGGCTGCTTGATTATCTCCGCCCCGACGGAAAGAGCCAGGTCACCGTTATTTACGACGGAAGGCGAGTCGTCGGCGTAGACACCGTGGTGGTTTCCGCGCAACATTCCGAAAAGGTCACGACCGAAAAACTGCGCGAAGACGTTAAAAAATACGTTATCGACGCAGTTATCCCCGCTAACCTTACGAACGAAAAGACCAAATATTATATCAATCCCACGGGGCGTTTCGAGATAGGCGGGCCTAAAGGCGACTGCGGACTTACCGGCAGAAAGATAATCGTCGATACTTACGGCGGCTCTTGCCCGCACGGCGGCGGAGCCTTTTCCGGCAAAGATCCGACGAAGGTCGACCGTTCTGCCGCGTATATGGCAAGATACGCCGCCAAAAACGTCGTTGCGGCGGGGCTTGCGAAAGAAGCGCGGATACAGGTCGCGTACGCAATAGGCGTAGCCAAGCCGGTGTCTATGTACGTCGATACTTTCGGCACTGGCGTTCTTCCCGACGATGAAATTGCCAAGATAATCGAAAAGGAATTCGATTTCCGTCCGCTTTCCATTATCAATAAGCTCGACCTTAGAAAACCTATTTATAAAAAGACGGCTTCTTACGGTCATTTCGGCAGAAACGAGTTTTCCTGGGAAAAACTCGATATGGTCGAAACGCTCAAAAAATATCTCAAATAAGCCGCGACAGGCTGTGGCTTTAACGGTATAAAAATATGAAAAACCGCCGATAATCGACTTATACGGCGGTTTTTTTCTTGTCACGCAAGAAAAAACGTTGTTCTTTGTTATATATTTTCGCCGAGAGGCGTAGGCGGAATTCATTTTCGCCGTAAAACGCCTCACGACCACAAGTCCTAACGACTTTTTCTTGCGCCAACAAGAAAAAGTGTTAATTAAATTATGCCGAGAGCGGTAGCGGGGATTGATTTCCCGCGTTAAGCCGCTCACGACCACAAGTCCTAACGATTTTTTCTCGTGTTAACGAGAAAAAATGTTAATTAAAATACGCCGAGAGCGGTAGCGGGGATTGATTTCCCGCGTTAAGCTGCTCACGACCACAAGTCTTAACGATTTTTTCTCGTGCTAACGAGAAAAAACGTTAATAAAATTACGCCGAGAGCGGTAGCGGGGATTGATTTCCCGCGTTAAGCCGCTCACGACCACAAGTCCTAACGATTTTTTCTCGTGCTAACGAGAAAAAATGTTAATTAAATTACGCCGAGAGCGGTAGCGGGGATTGATTTCCCGCGATAAGCCGCTCACGACCAACAGTCCTAACGATTTTTTCTCGTGTTAACGAGAAAAAACGTTAATTAGTTTTATACTTGTTTAACTTTTTGATCTTCATCTCCGCCGTACCCGTATTCGTCGGAACCGGCGGCGTCCTGATCGTCGCTTATTTTGCTCTTACCGAGGCTTTTTATCTTTTCTACGACTATCTTTTGTCCTTTGTCGACGAGCCGTTTGACTTTGGGAACGTTGTTGACGACAACTGCTCCTGCCAGCATGCCGATCACGAGCCCTATACAAAATTCTTTATTCATACGCTAATACTCCTTGAAGTTTAAACTTCAATGATAATATGCGCAGAAAAAAGTTATACTATACGTTTTTTTATCATCTATCTGAAATACGAAAGTCGCGCTTTTTTCGTATTGCCGAAAAAACAGTTGTAAAAATCCTTAAATGGTGCTATAATTATCCAGTATGAAATTTATTTGTTACGACATCGGGAACAAACGAGTGGGCGTTGCGGTCAGCGATCCGTTTATGACCATGGCGCTACCCAAGGAAACGTATTGGCGCAAAAACTTTGAAAAAGACGTTGCGTTTTTGGCGGAGCTTGCAAAAAAAGAAGGCGCTGACAGGATAGTTTGCGGGCTTCCCGTAAAGCTCGACGGAACGAGCAGCGAGCAGACGGAGCTTACTATGAGCTTTATAGAAAAGCTTAAAAGCGTTACCGATATCCCCGTCGTTACGGCGGACGAAAGGTTTTCCACAAAAGAGGCCACCCGCGTGCTTATAGCGGGCGACGTCGGCAGGGATAAAAGGAAAAATTACGTTGATTCGATAGCCGCGTCTTACATACTTGAAGACTATATCAACAAATTGAAAAACACCGTCGGGCTCAAACAGTAAAAGTCGCCGTCCGACTGATGCATATAAACGATAAAATAATAATTCGGGAGAATATATTTATGGACGAAAAGATCAAAAAGGACGAAGCTTTGGAAAAAGAGCATTGTCACGAAGAAGGTTGCGATTGCGGCTGTGAAGACGAAGACTGTATCGTTAAACTGACCGACGAGGCGGGTAAAGTATACAACTTTTATCACATAGCCACGCTCGATCACGAAGGGAAAGATTACGCGTTTTTCCAGCCCGCCGAAAAGGTTGAAGGCGTAGATCCCGACGAAGTGGTCATTTTCGAGATCTCGAGCGAAAACGAACTGCTCCCCGTTGACGATCAGGCAACGCTCGACGCCGTTTTCAACGAATTCGTCAAAGTTATGGAAGAAGAAGACGAATGCGATTGCGGTTGCGAAGAACATCATCATCACCACGGTTGCGATTGCGGCTGCGAAGACGAAAACTGACAGGCTGGTAATACTATGAGAACGGAATATAAGATGACGATAGCGGGGCTTGAAAGAGCTTTGCCGCTTTGCAAATTGAACGATAAATTGTACATAGCCGGTTTCGTAATGTTCGGCGATATCGAGCTTACCGAGGCTTGCGCGCGCGAGCTCATAAAGCTTGCCCCCGAACACGACGTTATGATAACCGCGGAATCAAAGGGTATCCCGCTCGTTTGCGCCATGGCAAGGCAGATGGGCGTAAACAAGTACGTTCTTGCGAGAAAAGCCCCCAAACTGTATATGCAGAACGTCGTCAAGTTCGACGTTACGTCCATAACCACGCAGGGTATGCAGTCGCTGTATCTCGACGGGAAGGACGTTGAGTATCTGAAGGGTAAAAGAGTCCTTATCGTTGACGACGTTATTTCCACCGGCGCGTCGCTTGCCGCGCTCGAAAAGCTCGTCAACGCCGCCGAAGGCAATATCGTCGGGAAAATGACCGTTTTGGCAGAAGGCGAGGCCGCCGACAGAAAGGATATAATCTATCTTGAAAAACTCCCGTTGTTCGACAATAACGGAAACGAGCTGTGATATCGGTAAGACGGTACGGCTTTCTGGCTCGATTTGGCAAAAAAAAGTACAATAGTTGACGCCAAAAGACCGCAAAACGCAAAATACGCACGTTTTTTACTTATTTAAAGATATTTTTTTAACAAAAGTATTGACATACGTTTATACTTAAGGTATAATAAGCTATGAACGCGACGAAAAGTTATCGCGTATATTAACCAATGAGGTGAAAATATGATCTTAATTGACTTTATAGTTATCGGCGCCGCTGTTTTGTTCGGCTCGATAGGTGCCGCGGTAGGCTTCGGCAAGGTGCTGAAGATGTTCGCGAAAGGTATCGTCGGCATAATCGCTTCCGTTTTGATAAGCTATTTGCTGTTCAGCCTCGTATATCATCTGAGCTTCGTTCAGTCGCTGCTCGTCAAATTTACGGAGTATCTGCAGGCGCAGGATAACGGCTTTACGAAATTCCTTTTGACGATAAGGATAGATATGATAGTCGTCGGCGTGGCGTTATTCATAGTCATTCGTATACTTATCAGGCTTTTTGCGAGCGCTCTTGCCGCATTCTTCTCTGCGGACGTATCTCTTATCAAGGGTTTCAACAGTCTGCTCGGCGGACTTCTCGGTCTGGCGTTTTTCGTAGCTATCGCTCTTATCGCCATGCACGTTCTGTATATGGTCTACGGCGGTGAAGACAGCGAAGTGTATAAATTCCTTTGCGGCAGTTTCTTCAGATTAGACGAGTTGTATATCCATAACCCGTTCGCCGCGGTCATAGAGGCTATCCCCACGCCAGCCGCGTAAATCTTAACTTATTAACGGATCTGTTCGGGCCGAACGCGATATCGCGTTCGGCCCGTTTTTTCGGTATTATCATACGGTTACGACAAATATAGACTTAATAGCGCAAAATAACAATTATTACGCGCCGACGGATATTATAATATGTCGTTATGGCGAGAAAGATAGTCGTAACGTCGGGAAAAGGCGGCGCGGGCAAAACGACCGTTTGCGCCCTTCTCGGCGAAAGCCTTTCAAGGCTTAACAAGCGTGTAATAATACTGGACCTTGACTTTTCACTCAACAACCTCGACGTCGTTACGGGCGTCGAGGATAAAGTCGTATACGACGTTGCCGACGTGGTGAACGGGCGGTGCCGCGTAAAGCAAGCGATAATCAAAGTGGACAGAAACTTATCGGTCATGCAGTCGGGGCGGTCGTGGTCGGACTTTTTGAGCGGACAGAGCATTCGGCTTTTGACCGAAGGACTTAACGGTTACGATTTCGTGTTCCTCGATTGTCCCGCGGGCGTCGACGAAGGTTTTATGCGCGCCGTTTCCGCCGCGGACGAGGCGATAGTGGTCGTAAACCCGTCGCCGTCGAGCCTTCGCGACGCAGACAAGACCGTCAATATTTTAGCGCAATATAAGCCGGAAAACGTTTACGGGATAGTCAACAAGGTGCGCGGCGATCTCGTCTTAAGGGGTAAAGAGCTTTCCGCATCGGAAGTGGGCGACATATTGAAAATACCCATCATCGGGTGCGTTCCCGACGACGACGCGGTTTTGACCGCTTCTTCTTGCGACGTGTACGGCAAAGCCATGCGCTCGTTCGGTATGATAGCCAAGTATCTTATTAAAGGCGAAGGGAAGATCTACGACTGTCTCGGCGAATTCAAACGCCCGTTCGGCAGGCTGAAAATGGCGTTAAGGAGCAGGGGATAATGGCTGATATCGACAGAATGAAAAAGATGATCGAGTGCGACCGTTTCGGCTTTGCCGACGGCTCCAAAGATATGATACGCAAAGATATCGAAGACGTTTTAAACGAATATTTTTACATACCTTCGCATATCAAGATAGAACTCGACAAAAACGGCGAAAGGTTCGATCTTAAGATATCGGCGACGAACTGTTCGCTGAAAAGTTTCAACGTTTTAAAGTAGAAGGTGCTTGTCGGCGTTTTTTCGTCATGCGGCAAAAAACGGCGATAACGCGCTTATAGCGGCACTTTTTATGATTTTACCGACAGTTTTCAAGCGGCGCTTTTTATAAGGCGCCGTTCTTTATTTTATTTAAGACAAATATAATATGGCGGAGAATATACGATTGTTTAAAGCTGTTTCGGCGGTATTGGGGGCGGTCGCCGTCTTTTTGTTCGGGTTAAAGCTCATCTCCGTCAATATAGGTAAGGTGGTAAGCGGCAAGTTCGCCACCGCCGTATATAAGGCTACTCTCAACAGGTTTTCTGCGTTTGCGATAGGCACGGCGGTAACTTCCGTCGCGCAGTCGAGCGTTGCCGTCAACGCCGTTTTGGTCGCCTTGGCCGAAAGCGGCGCGATATCCTTTTCGGGGGCGTGCGCAGTAGTTATAGGCGCGAACGTAGGAACTACGGTCACGGCTCAACTCGTTTCGCTTTCCTTCGGCGCGTTCGACGTTTCCGCCGCGGGTGCGATAATAGGCTTTTTCGGACTGATACTGTCGCTTGCAAAAAGCAAAAAGGTCTCTTTTATCGGCGAAACGGCGTTCGGGTTCGGGCTCGTGTTTATGGGGATATCGCTTATGACGTCGGGGATAAGCTTATTTTACGGAAACGAAACGTTCAGGGCCTTCTTCCTTATAAAAAACCCGATCGTTCTTGTTATGAACGGTTTTTTTATAACGGCGATATGCCAGAGTTCGTCGGTCGTAAGCTCCATGCTCGTCATTTTGTCCGCGGGCGGGCTGATAAGCTTTGAAAATTCCGTTTTCCTTATACTCGGCGCCAACGTCGGAACGACGGTATCGGTCATAATAATTTCTTCCGACAAAAGCGTTTACGGTCGGCGCGTGGCGTTTTTCAACTTTTTGTTCAATCTGTTCGGGACGGCGCTGTTTTTCGTCGTTATTCTGATATCCGGCGGCAAATTGCTCGAAGTTTTCCCGTTTTCCTCGGCCGAAAGCGGGCGCGCCGTAGCCAATTTCCATACGTTTTTCAATCTATTGACGGGGCTTATTACGTTGCCGCTTTTAAAGCCGATGGCAAAGCTTTGCGCTTTTTTAGTCGCTTCCGACTTTAAAAAAAGGGGTTTTCGGCATATTTTTAATAAAAAACGCGGCGGAAGTTTGCGGTTGAGCAATTAAACGTTTGACTTTTTTATAGTTTAGTTATAATATATAACCGACAATAATTTTTAGGAGACGACTATGAACAAAAAATCTGTCAAAGACGTAAACGTAGCGGGTAAAAAATGCCTCGTCCGCGTTGACTTCAACGTTCCTATGAAAGACGGCGTTATTACCGATGAAAACCGTATAAACGGCGCTCTTCCCACCATTAAATACCTGCTCGACAACAAAGCGAAAGTCATACTTTGCTCGCACCTCGGGAAACCGCACAACGTGCTCGATCCTAAGCTCAAACTCAACAAAAAAGAGCTTGCCAAGATAGACGCTCTTCCCGAAGAAGAACGCGCCGCCGCTACCGAAGAAATGCTTGAAAAGGCTAAAAAAGACCTTAAAAAGCTTACTCTTAAACCTGTCGCCGACAGGCTCGCCGAGCTTCTCCCCGGCGTGAAAGTCACGTTCGCGACCGATACCGTAGGTGAGGACGCGCAGGCCAAAGTCGCCGCGTTAAAGGACGGCGAAGTAGTTCTTCTCGAAAACACCCGTTTCAACGCGGGCGAAGAAAAGAGGGATGAAGAATTCTGCCGTAAGCTCGCCGCTTTTGCCGAAGTTTACGTAAACGACGCTTTCGGTACGGCTCACCGCTCGCACGCATCGACCGCCGCTATCGTGGAATACGGCTTCGTCGATACCGCCGTTTGCGGCTTCCTTATCGAAAAGGAACTCTCCGTCATGGCCGACGCGCTCGAACACCCCGTTCGTCCGTTCGTTGCCGTGCTCGGCGGCGCCAAAGTTGCGGACAAGCTCAACGTTATATCCAACCTCCTCGAAAAATGCGACACGCTCATCATCGGCGGCGGCATGGCTTACACCTTCTTGAAAGCGCAGGGTAAAGAAGTCGGCACCTCGCTCGTTGACGACAGCAAGATAGATTACTGCAAGGAAATGATGGATAAGGCCAAAACGCTCGGAAAGAAACTTCTTCTCCCCGTCGACGCCGTTATCACCAAGAACTTCCCCGATCCTATCGACGCGCCCGTCGAGATCAGAACGGTCGACGTTGACGCTATCCCCGCGGATATGATGGGGCTCGATATGGGCGCAAAGACCATCGCCAAATACGCCGAGGCCGTCAAGAACGCAAAGACGGTCATCTGGAACGGACCTATGGGCGTTTTCGAGAACCCCATTTTAGCTAAAGGCACCGAAGAAATGGCAAGAGCGCTTGCCGAGACCGACGCCACGACCATTATCGGCGGCGGCGACTCCGCGGCTGCGGTCGCTCAATTGGGCTTTGCCGACAAGATGACGCATATTTCGACGGGCGGCGGCGCTTCTCTCGAACTTTTCGAGGGCAAAAAGCTCCCCGGCATCGAATGTCTTAACGATAAAAACTGAATTTTTACTTAAAGGAGAAATTACGATGAGAAAACCCATTATCGCAGGAAACTGGAAAATGAATAAAAATATGGCGGAGACCAAAGCTCTCGTTGCCGAACTTGCTCCGCTTGTCAAAGGCGCCGATTGCGACGTCGTGTTATGCGTTCCCTTTACCGACCTTGCCGTTGCGAAAAAGGCGGTCAAAGGCACTGAGATAAAGATAGGCGCGCAGAACGTCCATTGGAAAGAATCGGGCGCGTACACGGGCGAAATTTCCGCCAACATGCTCAAAGAGCTCAAAGTCGATTACGTCATTATCGGTCACAGCGAAAGAAGACAGTATTTCGGCGAGACCGACGAAACGGTAAATCTTCGTACGCAGGCAGCTCTTGCCGCGAGGATCAAACCCATCGTTTGCGTAGGCGAGACCGAAAAGGAAAGAGAAGACGGCCTTACCGAAAAAGTTTTATATAGACAGATCACCGAAGGTCTTAAGGGCTTTAAGTCCAAAGACTTCGATAAGATAGTCGTAGCTTACGAACCCGTCTGGGCTATCGGCACCGGCAAGACGGCCACCGCCAAAGACGCCAACGAGACCATCGGTTATATAAGAAGCGTTCTCAACAAAAAGTTCCGCGGCGCAGGCGACAAAGTGAGGATCCAGTACGGCGGTTCGATGAAACCCTCCAACTGCAAAGAGCTCATGGCCGAAGAAGAGATAGACGGCGGTCTTATCGGCGGCGCTTCCTTAAAGGCGGGCGATTTCTCGCAGATAGTCAATTACAATAAATAATAATTCGGTCTTATTTCGTCGGACGGGCATATTTTTGCCCGTCCGTTATGCCGTTTTACGGTATGACAAAATAGACCTACTTAAGGAGTGTTTATGAAAAAAATGAATTCGAGACCTGTTTGTCTTTTCATTATGGACGGTTACGGATTGAGAGACTCCGCCGACGGCAACGCCATAAAAATAGCGAATAGCGGTGTTATAGACGGACTTATGAAAGATTATCCTTCTACAGAGCTTCAGGCAAGCGGTATGTTCGTCGGGCTTCCGGACGGGCAGATGGGCAACAGCGAAGTCGGCCATCTCAATATCGGCGCGGGCAGGATCGTGTATCAGGAGCTTACGAGGATAACCAAAGCTATTTCCGACGGAGATTTCTTTGAGAATAAGGAGCTCAACCTTGCCATAGATAACGCGCTCGAAAACGATAAGAGCCTGCACCTTTACGGGTTAGTGTCGGACGGCGGCGTTCACAGCCACAACCGTCACCTTTACGGGCTGTTGGAACTTTGCCGTCGTCGCGGCTTGAAAAAGGTTTACGTTCACGCCTTTATGGACGGGCGCGACGTTCCGCCTACCAGCGGCGTCGATTATATCGCCGAGCTCGAAGAAAAAATGAAAGAGATAGGCGTGGGAGAACTGTCTTCCATTTCGGGAAGATATTATGCGATGGACAGGGATAACCGCTGGGAAAGAGTGGAAAAGGCTTACGACAGCCTGACCATAGGTAACGGCGTTCCCGCGACGGACGGCGTGGAAGCTATGAAAAAAAGCTATGCCGACGGCGTGACCGACGAGTTCGTTCTTCCCACCAATATATATAAAGACGGCAAGCCGATAGGGCTTATCGAAGCGGGCGACTCAATAATCTTTTTCAACTTCCGCCCCGACAGAGCAAGGGAGATCACCCGCGCCTTTACGCAGGAAGATTTCGTAGGTTTCGAGAGAAAGACGGGCTATCTTAAGCCGTGCTACGTTTGCTTTACGCAGTACGACGCAACTTTCAAAAACGTTTATATAGCTTTCAAGCCGCAAAGTCTTAACAACACGCTTGGGCAGTTCCTTGCTGACAAAGGTTATACGCAGCTTCGTATCGCCGAAACGGAAAAGTACGCGCACGTCACGTTCTTCTTCAACGGCGGAGTGGAAGCTCCCAATAATAACGAGTCGCGCGATCTTATCGCGTCGCCGAAGGTGGCGACTTACGATCTGCAACCCGAGATGAGCGCGCCCGAAGTTACGCAAAAGGTGCTTGAAGAAATAGCAAGCGATAAATTCGACATCATTATCCTTAACTTCGCCAACTGCGATATGGTAGGCCACACGGGCGTTCTCGAGGCCGCGGTCAAAGCGGTCAAGACGGTCGAAACGAGCATCAAAGCCGTCGTTTCGGCGGTTTTGGCAAAGGGTGGCACGGCTATGGTCACCGCAGACCACGGCAACGCCGATATTATGATCGCCGAAGACGGTTCGCCGTTCACCGCGCACACCACCAACCCCGTTCCGTTTATCCTTGCCAGTGCCGATCCGAAATTCAGAAACGTGAAATTGCGTTCGGGCGGAGCCTTGTGCGACATTTCGCCGACCATTCTCGAAGTTTTGGGCGAACCTCAACCCGCCGAAATGACCGGTAAGTCGCTTATCGAAAGATAAGTTCCTTCGTTTTTTATAATATTTTTACAAAAAAACGCATTAAACGCTTGCATTGTTCAATTTATTATGATACAATAATCAAGCATTTAATGTGGAATGGAGTTATTATGAGTAATATTTTAGCTATGGCGTATGAATTATACTATGCGTTAAGTTTAGTTTGCGTTATCGGTGCGTTCCTTTGCTCGATAATGGTAGTCGTTGCTGTTCTTATCCAACCGAGCAATTCTCGCGGTATAAGCGCGCTCGGCGGCAATGCCGATACTTTTTACAATAAGAGTAAAGGCAAATCGCTCGCCAGCACAATGAAGATGATAACCTATATCTGTATGGGGCTTATCGCTTTGTTTATGATCGCTTTCTTTATCGTCGAGCTTATCTAAGTTCAAAGGATACCGCGGCTACCCGAAAAAGGTAGCCGTTTTTTTATGCCCCGACCTTGTATCGTTTATTAGTTTTCGGGCATTATTATCTTATGGGATATTTGAGTTATACGAAATTATTGTCGCTTTTTAAAGACGGCACGCTCTACGGCAAGAGCTTTTCGGCTGTTTTGAACTATTTTGCCAAGAGCGGAGTAGGAAGAAATATCGTTTCCGAAATGACAGACGAACTCGTTTTAAAAGGCGAACTTATAAAAAAGGACGGGCGTTTTTACCCGGCGGATATGCCGAAAGGCGCTTTCCCCGAAAAACCCGTCCGTTTCGAGATGAAAACAGGCGCTTTCCGTTGCAACGAAAAGGGCTTCGGCTTCGTTACGGTCGAAGGGGATAAGGACTATTATATCCGCGCCGAAAATATGGGGCAGGCGCTTAACGGCGATACCGTCGAAATAAGACTTTTGGGCGGTAAGTTCGGGGACCTTGCGGAGATCGTCAAAGTAGTCGAAAGAGGTGCGACGAAAATCACGGGTACGGTCTTTTCCGAAGGCGGGCTTATTTACGTTCGCCCCGACGACAAGGCTTATTTTGCCGACATTTTTATAGATACGCGAAGTAAAAGCGGCGCCGAGGCGGGCGAAGAGTCACATTTTAAAACGGCTTTCGACGCGATAGGGAAAAAGGTGCTCGTCGAGATAACGTCCTTTCCCAAAAACCGCTGCCCCGAAGGTAAGATATCGAAGGTCATAGGCAACAGGTTCGAGCTTGAAACGGAAGAAACGTCGCTCGTATTACTAAAAGGAGTCGAAACGGAGTTTTCGGAAGACGTTTTAAAAGAATCAAGCGCCGCGGCGCATTCGGTGGATGATCGCGACCTCGAAAAAAGGCGTGATTTAAGAGGCGATATCGTTTTTACGATAGACGGTGAAAGCGCAAAAGACTTCGACGACGCGGTATCTTTAAAGATCGAAGGCGACAAATACGTTCTCGGCGTGCATATCGCCGACGTTTCGCATTACGTCAAGGAAAACGGTGCGCTCGATAAGTCGGCTTTTGCCCGCGGAACGAGCGTTTACCTTCCCGACAAGGTGATACCTATGCTCCCGTTTGAACTCTCGAACGGCATCTGTTCACTCAATCAGGGCGTTGACAGGTTGACCGTTTCGGTCGTCGTCACGATCGACAAAGAGGGTAACGTTTCAGATACCGAAATATTCAAAAGTGTCATTAAATCGCGTTATAGGCTGACTTATACGCTTGTGGATAAGCTTTTGGAAGGTGACGAAAAGCTCGGAAACGAGTATAACGATATAGCCGATATCATTCAAAAGATGAACGGCCTGCGCTGTTTGTTGGAAAGACGAAGAAAAAAGGCCGGCTATATCGATCTTGACGTAAAAGAGTCGGATATTTTCCTTGAAAACGGCAATATTTTAGTTTCGGCGCATCGTTCCACGCCCGCCACGAGGTTGATCGAACAGTTTATGATAACCGCGAACGAGGCGGTCGCAAGTTATCTTTATTATCAGAATCTGCCGTGCGTTTACAGGATACACGAAAAGCCCACGCAGGAAAAAACCGAGCAATTAAAGAGCTTTTTGAAAGTTCTCGGTATGAACGTATCGTGGCGTAAGGACGGTTGCCACCCGAAAGATATTCGAAAGCTTCTGAAAGATTGCGAAGGCAAAGACTACTTCGCGGTAGTCAATAAGACGGTGTTAAGAAGTATGCAAAAGGCAAAGTATTCGGCTATCAATCTCGGACACTTCGGCCTTGCGTCCGATTGCTATTGTCACTTTACTTCACCTATCCGCAGGTATCCCGATCTACTCGTCCACAGAGCTTTAAAAAGGACGCTTGACGGACAAATAACGTCGTTTATCGACTTATACGAGGACTTTTTCATCAAAGCCGCCGAAAATTCTTCCAAAACCGAACGCGTTGCCGAAGATCTCGAAAGAGCCGTCGACGACTTGTATAAAACTCAATTTATGTCGGATAAGGTCGGAAACGAATACGACGGTATCGTTTCTTCGGTCGTCTCGAGCGGATTTTTCGTCGAGCTCGAAAACACTTGCGAAGGATTCGTGCCGATAGAGCTTTTGCCTGCGGGAACTTATACCTTCGATAAAGAAAATATGTGTTTATCGACTTATAGGCGCACTTATAAGGTCGGCGACAGGGTGAAAATATGCGTCGTTTCGGCGGATATCGCTTCGAGAAAAGTTGATTTTTGCCTTGCGAAAAACGACCGTAACGCGCCGATTGACCGTAAAAAAAGACGGCCCCGCGCCAAGTAGATATAAATCTGTCATTTGCAAAAAAAGGCTTGCATACGGCGATTTTTCGTGTTATAATATTTGAGATGAAAGTTATTTGCGAAAACAAGGGCGTTTCCTTTGAATATTTTGTTGAAGACACCATCGAAGCGGGCATTTCTCTCGACGGCGGCGAAGTCAAGTCCATACGGCGCGGCAACGTCAGTTTGAAAGACAGTTATTGCTCGTTTTATCGCGGCAGCGTCTTTATAAAGAATATGCATATCGCCGTCTACGAGATGGCGGGGGCGTATAACGTTAAAGACAGCAAACGCGAACGTCGGTTGCTATTACATAAGGGCGAGATAAATAGGCTCAAAGAAAAGGTCAGCGAAAAGGGTTTTACCGTCGTCCCGATACGCCTTTATTTTTCCGGCTCGCTCGTTAAGGTGCTTCTCGGCGTTTGCAAAGGCAAGCACACTTACGACAAAAAGCAAAGCATTAAGGAAAAGGACGTCGATCGCGCCGCTATGCGCGAAATGAGTAATTATCGCTGACCGTTTTCGACCTTTTTAATAGTTTTTTGACAATACGATATATCCTTTCGGCGGCGTCGGCATAAACGTCGGCTGCGCCTTCCGCATAACGGGGCTGCAATGGTTTCGACTGTGCGGGGAAGGGGAGGCATAAGCATACCGAGGCTCCCGTCCTCGTTAAAAAGGGAAAATTAAATTTAAATGCTGACAATCAAAAATTAGCATTCGCCGCTTAATTACAAGCGACTGTCCGACTCGCTTTGCCCGCGAGAGCGACGTTCGGGCATGATTTTTCGCGGGGTACCACCTTGCGGGATCGAAAACACCCGCAATGCGGATCCTTTGTTTTCAGCGCCGCGTGCAATCCGCGCCTTGCCGGAGTACGTCGGAAGAGGATACAGTCAAGGCTAAGTATGTAGAAGGCTTTTCGGTCCCCTCGCAACACGAGAGTTCGATTCTCTCCAGCTCCACCAGAAATAGACGTAGATTTTGATACAAAATCTGCGTTTTTTTCTTGCGCTTTTTAGGGCTAAAACCGCCATTTTTTGCCCTATTATATGAAAATAGACCGGGTGAGAGTAATTTTAGGTTGTTTTCTCCCGGTCTTTTTTATTTTTGCGAAAAGACAAATCGTGCAAAGTATGTGGGTAATCGTGCTAACTATGGGGTAATCGTGCAAAGATTAAAATTGCCTATCTTGCCACCTTAATTTTTGAATTAATTTGAGTAGCAGAGTAGGCAAAACCATTATTATGAGTGCGCGTTATCATACAGGACCTGTATTTCAGTAGGCAGCTTATCCGGGAGCATTTCATTCAGCCGTTCTTCGTTGCCGTCGTAAATAGCGGTCTTGTAGTACCAACATTTGAATTTCAGCATATCGAGCGTTTTTTGAAGTTTCACCATCTCGGCTTCAACGATAGCTTTTCTGTTTTTAAATAGTTCCTTACGATTCGGATAGGTAGATGCTCCTTCGCCGCACCAAGCCATAAACTGCTTGATATCCTTAATTTCAAGCCCGGATTTCTTTAAGCATTCGATCACGCGAAGCGCTTCCAGCTCGCGTTCACTGAATTTGCGAATACCGGACTGTCTTTCCATCCCGGGAAAGAGTCCTTCTTTATCATAATAACGCAGTGTTGAAATTGGCAGATTAAACATTTCCGAAACTTGACCGATGGTATACATAAATTTTTTCCTCCAATTTGCCAAAAACCCTTGACATAAAGTTAGGTTTAGGTATTACAATATGATTGTATCACGAAAAAAAAGATAAATCAACCCTTTTTTGAGGAGAATTCGTTATGAAAAAAGAAAATTTGAATCTTGTACATGAGTGGGATAAAACCTTTCCCAAAAGTGAAAAGGTCATTCATATGAAAGAGACCTTTGTAAATCACTTCGGAATCACGCTTGCTGCGGATATGTATTTGCCGAAAAAAGCGGAAGGAAAACTCCCCGCTATCGCTGTCAGTGGTCCCTTCGGCGCATGCAAGGAACAGTCCTCGGGACTTTACGCACAAACGATGGCGGAGCGTGGTTTTCTGACCGTGGCTTTCGATCCTTCCTTTACAGGTGAAAGCGGTGGCGAACCGAGATATATGCACTCTCCCGATATTGACGTAGAAGACTTCCAAGCGGCTGTGGATTTTTTGAGCGTTCAAGAAAACGTTGATGCCGATAAAATATCGATCATCGGTATTTGCGGTTGGGGAGGTATGGCTCTACAAACCGCTTGCCTTGATACGAGAATAAAGGCGACTGTTGCCATCACGATGTACGACATGTCGAGAGTGGCCGGCAACGGTTATTTTGATAGTTCCGACAACGAGGAAGCAAGATACCAAATGAGATTGGCAATCAATAAACAAAGGATGGTCGATTTCAAAAACGGAACGTATGCTTTGGCGGGTGGTGTAATTGATCCGCTTCCCGAAGACGCGCCGTGGTTTGTTAAACAATATCACGCTTATTACAAAACTCCGCGCGGGTATCACCCTCGCTCTTTGAACAGCAACAACGGTTGGAACGTAACGGCGGGGACTTCGCTAATGAATACACGGCTGTTTACCTATGCATCCGAAATAAGAAGCGCCGTACTTCTCGTCCACGGAAGCGAAGCGCATTCGAGATATATGAGCGAGGACGCTTTCAAACTCTTGAAGGGTGACAACAAGGAATTATATATAGTCGATGGCGCTTGTCACTGCGACCTATACGATGGCGGGGAAAAGAAATATATTCCTTTTGATAAAATCGAAACGTTTATAAGGGAGAATCTGAAATGAGCAAGGTATTGATAATCACCACAAGTCTGCGAGCAAAAAGCAATTCCGACGTTCTCGCCGAGAGACTGCTTGCAGGCGCAAAAGACGCGGGGCACGACGTTGAAATGATCAGCCTTAAAGGTAAAACAATCAAATTTTGCATCGGTTGCCTTGCCTGTCAGAAAACGCAGCAATGCGTATTGAAGGATGACGCTGTTGCGATTGCGGAAAAAGTCAAGAATGCAGATACGCTCGTATTCGTTACACCGATCTACTATTACGAAATGAGCGGACAGATGAAAACGTTGCTTGACAGGATGAATCCGTTGTACCCGTCCGACTATAAGTTCCGCAAGGTGTATTTGCTTTCGGTAGCGGCGGAAGATGAAGAGGAGACACCCGAAAAAGCCATCAGCGGTATGCAAGGCTGGGTAGATTGTTTTGAGAAAGCGGAACTTGTAGGTTCGCTGTTCTGCGGTGGGATCAACAATCCGGGTGAAGCCATCGGAAAGAAGGAGGAACAGAATGAAGCGTATCAATTCGGCAAGTCGTTGGAATAGCGCAAAGCGCACCGTTATTTTGACGTTAGTTGTTATGGTGTTAGCTTGTGCTTTTTGCGCTTGCGACATAGTAGGTTCCAAAGACACGGACACAACTTTAAGAGAAAGCATCGTATCGACTGAAAGCGTGAAGCCGGCAGAGGAACCTACTGAAGAAACCGTCCCTACGGAAACAAGTTCGGGAACGGAATCATATCAAAGTACAACGTCGGAGGAAACGGTAGTGGAAAAGAAATTATCGCTTACGATCAACGGGCAAAACGTTTCCGTGCAATGGGAAGATAACGAGTCCGTGAAAGCACTGAAAGATTTTGTCAAGAACAACCCTTTGAAGATACAAATGTCAATGTACGGCGGGTTTGAACAAGTCGGATCGCTCGGAACAAATCTGCCACGAAATGACCGTCAGACAAAGACCTCTGCCGGGGATATCGTGCTTTATTCGGGGAATCAGATCGTTGTGTTCTACGGTTCCAATTCGTGGGCATACACACGGCTCGGATATGTTACCGATAAAAACGCAGCGGAAATGACGGAGTTGCTTGGCAACGGTAATGTAACGATAGAGATTTTAATGAAATAAAAATCAGTTAAGATAAAGGTGAGCAACTTTGCATCCCACCCATAAAAAATGCGCCCCACGAGAGTTGATTTGCACCCCATTTTTAATTTGTATTATTTTGTGAGCCTATACACAAGAAATAGACGTAGATTTTGATACAAAATCTGCGTTTTTTCTTGCGCTTTTTAGGACTAAAACCGCCATTTTTTGCCCTATTATATGAAAATAGACCGTAGATTTGCTTATTTGAGCGTAAATCCGCGGTCTTTTCTTTTTGCTCCAAAAAAGTAATCGTGCTAATTATCCCGTAATCGTGCAAAGTATCTTTTTATCGATTTATATCTTGTTTCGCTTTAAAGGTATTAAAGAAAAAATATATCATATTGTTGAGATGTCGCGCTTTTTGCACATCTCAACGAAATAATTTTTTTTATTTTATTGAATAATATTATTAATGTGATATTATATAAACATATAATTCACTCGTAACAAAACAAAAAACACTCATAACAAAACAAAAAACACGTATTGACGAATAATGCCGGTAGAAATATAATTAAACAGAAAAGGAAATAATTGGAAAAATTTGCAAATAAGTCGTTAAAAACGATCAAAACTTCTTTCAATTTGCGGCGGTTTGTGGTATACTGACTATAATGTTTACAAGCGGCGTCGGTCGGGATAAGGACGGGTGCGGTAAAAGGCGCAGTCTTACCGTCGGCGCGTAAAAAACGTATAAACGAGGTGAAAAATGAGTAATAAAGCCAAAGAAACAAGCGTTCGCATACAGGACGATCTTTTTCAATCGGTAAACTCGGAATGGTTAAGTAGCGTCGCGATACCGAGCGACAAGCCCGCCATCAACGCGTTTGAAGAGATAGACGTTGCGGTAGAAGAAAAATTGACGGAGGAGTTCGACCGTCTTGCTGAAAACTACGATGCGGAAGGCGTTCCCGCGCTAAAAGACGCCGTTTTGCTGTACAAAAAAGCTTTGGATACGAATGCGAGGGAAGAGGCGGGCATAAAGCCGTTACTTCCTTTATTGGAACGCATAAAAAACGTTAAAAGCGTTGACGAATTCAATTTGAAAAGCGTCGATCTTATGTTGGACGGCGTAGCTTTTCCGTTCGTTTTATCGGTCGACGAGGACGTCAAAGATACGACCAAGCATTGTCTTTCCGTTGCCGATCCGCCCATCATCATTCCCGATAAAAGCATTTACGATAAAAAGATAATCAGGTTTTTCATTTTGAGCATCTACAAAAAGATGATGAAAAAGCTGTTAGCACTCACGCCTTTAACTAAAAAGGAACAGAAAGAGTATTTATCCGACAGCATAAAGGTCGACGACTCAATAAGAAAACTTACCAAAAGCCCGACGGAAATGGCCGATTACGTCAAATTATTCAATCCGATGGACTTAAAGGACGCGTGCGACGCTTTAAAGCCGTTCGACTTTAACGGGCTTATGAAAGGGCTTTATAAAGACGGCGTTCCTGCCGTTATCAACGTCTACAACCCCGCGTACGTAAAAGGATTCGGGAGCGTTTTCAACGAGCGGACTTTTAAAGCATTCGTCCATTGGGCGTACGTCGGCACGCTTTATTCTTACGCGCCCGCGCTTTCCAAAACGATAAGCGATCTGTCGAAGATATACGTCAACAAGCTTATGGGCGTAAAAGACAACCCGACGATAAAAAAGCAGGCGTATCGTCTTGTAAGCGGCGAAGTTTTTGCTGGCCCCGTCGGCGTTTACTACGGCAAAAAATACTTCGGCGAGAAGGCCAAAGAAGATATTACTTTCATCGCCGAAAGGATAATCGCGGCGTATAAAGACAGAATGGCGCGCAACACGTTTTTAGCCCCCGAGACCAAGGAAAAGGCCATTTTAAAGCTCGATTCGATACGCGTCAAGATGGGCTATCCCGACAAATACGACGAAGTTTACGATTCTTTGAAAGTCAGTGAAGACGAAAGCTTTTTCGACGCTATGTACAGGATAAAAAGGACGAAACTCGTCGCGTCTTTAAACGAATTGAACAAGCCCACCGATTTTTCAAAGTGGGCGATGCCCGCGCACGTGGTGAACGCTTGTTACGATCCGTTCAAGAACGATATAACCTTCCCCGCCGCCATTTTGCAAAAGCCCTTCTACGGCATCGATCAGTCGCTTGAAGAAAACCTCGGCGGTATCGGCGCGGTCATAGGTCACGAGATATCCCACGCGTTCGACAACAACGGTTCGCATTTCGACGAAAAGGGTTGTATGAACAACTGGTGGAAGGACGAGGACTTCAAAAAGTTCGAGGTCCTGACGGAAGATATGGTAAAGCAATTCGACGGCATTATCTACCACGGCGCGAAAGTCAACGGCAAGCTGGTCGTGTCGGAAAACATAGCCGATAACGGCGGCGTCGGCGTTACGTTGGAGATAATTAACGGGCTTCAAAATGCCGATTACCGTGCGTACTTTACGAATTGGGGCAGGATATGGCGCTTTAAAGCCAAAGAAAACTACATAAAACTGCTTTTAAGGCTGGACGTTCATTCTCCCGCCGAATTGAGAGCAAATATCGCGCCGAGAAACTTTTCCGAATGGTATAAGGCTTTCGACGTAAAAGAGACGGACAAAATGTTTATCGAGGAAGGTAAGCGTATATCCATCTGGTAAAACGTATCGGATATTTAAGGGACGGTCAATAACGTTATATCCCGAAACAGTTAAAACTTAACGGCGGCACCTGTTTTGACGGCGAAACGATGGCGCCGTTTTTAAACGAATAACGCTTAAGGTCTTTTTTAGCGGCGACCTATCCGGTCGTTTGGAGGGAACTTTATGAAAAAAGTGCGTATAACCGTAATGCGTAAGGCTCATTACGACGATTTGATAAAAGAATACGAAAACCCGATAGAGCACGCCTGCGATATGGAACTTGGCAAGGCGTTCATCTCAAACGGTCATAAAAAGCCCGACGGGTTTTGTGAAAGCGCCTGGGAGACCGTCTCGCCGTTCGTTATGGCTTTGTCTTGCGGGGCGAAAAACTTTTACGACGGGTGGATGAAAAACGAAAGATCGGCTATGATCTCCTGTAACGACGGCTTTCGTCCCGTGAGTTTTCTTTTGGAAACCATGGAAGAAGACGCCGATACTTAAGATCGTGCGGCAAAAAATAATGCGCTTATATCCCTTATATGCCACCGAAAAAGTCGGTTTTACGATAAATTTTCAAAAACCCCTTGACTTACGCCGTCGTAAACGGTTATAATATATACGGATATGCGGTTATTATGCGATAATTGCGCTCATATAATAAACGGAGAAAGTGCATAATGGATCAGTTATTAATTGAAAAACTTACTAAAGTCGGCGCGGCGTTCAGGCTTCCCGGATTGTTTTTTTCTTACGAAGAAGTCAATATGGGCAACATTAACCATACTTACAAAGTCAACTACGTCATGGACGACGGTTTCGGCAGGGCGCGCATCAAGCCTTTTTTGTTTCAGCGCGTAAATACCTACGCCTTTAAAGAACCCGTAAAGTTGATGGAAAACATCGATAAGGTCACGGAGTTTATCCGCGGCAAGCGCCCGAACGCGTTGAATCTTCATTTCCACCACACGGAAAAGGACGGCGTAAGGCTTACTTATCTTTTCGACGGCGACGAATTCTGGCGTATAACCAACTACGTTCCGTCCGTTACGTTTATGACTTGTAACGACGTTAAAGTCGTTCATAACGCGGGCGAGGCGTTCGGTGATTTTATGACCGTGCTTTCCGATTTCGATCCCAAGCAGCTCTATTACACTATACCCGATTTCCACAATACCCGCAAAAGATACGAGGCTTTGAAAAAGAGCGTTGCGGCCGACGTTAAGGGAAGAGCCGAATTAGTTCAAGACGAGATAGATTATCTTCTTTTGAACGAGGATAAGGCGTGTACGCTCACAGACCTTTTCAACGGCGGAAAACTTCCCCTTCGCGTGACGCATAACGATACCAAGATAAATAACGTTCTGTTTGACGAAAAGACGCTCGAATCGCTGCTTGTCGTTGACCTCGATACGGTCATGCCCGGCATTATCGCAAGCGATTTCGGCGACGCCGTGCGTTTTGCCGCAAACTTTACTGCGGAAGACAGCGGCGATTACGACAAAGTGGGCGTTGACCTTAATATCTTCTGGGCGTTTGCCGACGGGTTCCTTTCCCAAACGGCCAAAGCGCTCACCGAGCTTGAGATAAATACGCTCGCTTTATCGTGCTATTCGTTGACGTGCGAACTTGCTACGCGTTTCCTTGCCGATTATCTCGACGGCGACAGGTATTTCAAGATCAATTATCCCGAACACAACGTCGTCCGCGTACGCAACCAGATAGCTCTTGCGCGCGATATGGAGAAAAAGATCGAGGCGATGGACGCCATAGTTCAAGGCTGTGCGAAAAAATACAGAAAGTGACGATATGTTGACCGACGTGACATAAGCCCCGTCGGGATCGTATCCGATATATTAACGGGGAAGTTATTTTTGGAATTTTGTTTCGTGCAATGAAAAACCGCCGTAGCGATACGGCGGTTTTTCATTGCGTTTTTTCGTGGCGGTACGGTCTATTATGTTGCAAGGCGATAATAGTCTTCAAGCTTTTTTCTCGCTTTTTCGTAGAACGGATAAAGCTTCGGATCGAATTGCGTCCCCATACCTTCGCCGATTATCTTATCGGCTTCTTCGAAGGACATTTCTTCTTTATACACACGTTTGCTGACGAGTGCGTCGAAAACGTCGGCGATAGCCATTATCCTTGCCTCTAAAGGTATTGCTTCACCCTTTAATTTTTCGGGGTAGCCGGAGCCGTCGAATCTCTCGTGGTGGTAATGCGCCATATTTTCAGCGATCAGCTTGAATTCTTCGTCGTCCGTGTTGGAAAGTATCTCGGAAACTATTCTTGCGCCTTCCGCGGCGTGAGTTTTCATTACCTCGTACTCTTTGGGAACGTACTTGCCGGGTTTACGCAGGATAGCGTCGTCGATCGTTATCTTGCCGAGGTCGTGCATAGGCGCCGCTTTGATAACGTTTTTACAATAGCTGTCGCTGAGATTGAAAACGTTGTCTTTTTTTATTTCTTCGACGAGTATCCTTACTACGTCGCTCGTCCTTTTGATGTGGCCGCCGGTGAAGTTATCTCTTCCTTCGACCATAGTCGCCATACCGAGAACGAGTTTATCCTGCATTTCGATAATGTGTTCGGTTTTTGCGGCAACTTCGTTTTCGAGTTTCGTATTATACTCTTTAATAAGATTTATAAACCGTTGGTTGGTCGTGTCGTCGGTGAACAATAACTGATATCCCATATGTTTCGATCCGTCGTTCAGATCGGAAATATTCACGAGATATATCTTGTCGCCGTGGCTGTACGTTATCTTATTGTTCTCTTTGTTTTGCCCGTAAGCTCTTATCCAGGGCAGAATGATCTCGTCGGCCCAAGGGTTTTGCGATAAATGCTTATCTATTTCAAGCTCGTTTAATTGCGAAAACATTGATTTTGCCCTTTCGTTGCTTCCGAGATAGCATTCGTTGTGGTCTATGGAAACGAACCCCGTGTCGCCGCGCTGAACGAGTGAGTCCACGACCGAGTCCGACGGATCGTACAGCCTGGCTTTCGATACGATTATCATATAGCATACCATACCGATATTGTAGGTGAGTGGCAAAAGCTCTATCTTTCTCGTTATCAACCTGCCGCCGAAAAAGCCTATCATTGCGATAGTCACCGGTACGCAGATCATCATCAGCAGTTTGCGCGGAACCTGTTTCTTTTTGATGAAACTGTAAACGATAACGCCTATGGTCAGAACGTAATACAATATCGCAACGGCGTAAAACACGTAATGGATAAAGCCGTATTTCTTGTTGATCAGTACTCCTACGCCGTTTATGACTTCAAGGTCTACGCTGACGTAAAAAATATCGGAGTGGCCTATCGTCAAAGCTGATATATACAACAGACACGATACGATTATGAACGTTACCCGTATCCAACGTTTAAAAGGTACGCCGCAAAGGCTGAATACCAGAAACATTACGTCGAGCATTAAAAAACACCCGCCGAGATACGTGAGCCTTACCGCCGTAAGACCTTCTTCGACAGAGCGTGATTGCGCAAGCAATAAAAAACCGAGATTTATTATCGGTACCAGCACCGTCATTATCGTGAAATGACCGTCGAAATGTTTATGCCAGAAAAAAGCGTACGCGACGACCATTATGACCGATATGACGAACATCAACTGATAGTAAAAAATGACCATTTAGCGACTCCTTCGATAAGTACCGCATATTATTATACAATAAAAACGGTCATCGCGCAACGATTTTACGGCTTTGAAACGTTTTTTTAACGCATTCGTATATGCGCATATCAGGCTGCGAAAAAGGCTTGTGCCGCGTAAAAAAACGCTTCCGGCGAACCGAAAGCGGAAAATATCGCGTATAAGGCGTTTGAAAGAATAATATCACACGTCCTTTTTGTCGTCCGTGGCGAAATCGAAAACTATCTTGTCGTTGACTTCGCGAAGCGATTGAACGAGTTCGGGAAACGGTATCGTCGCCGATCTCACGACGAAATAATTGTCGTCGTTATAAAAAACCGTCAGAGTATGTCTCGTATCGTCGAGAATGACGCGCGTCATCGACTTTATTTCCAAGCGGCTTTTAAGTATTCCCCAATTAAGAGTGAAATACTTGTCGTCCACGGTGTACGAGGAGCTTACGAGCATGGATATCGAAAGCAGGAGATAGGCAATCGAAACGAGATATATTACCGCAAGTGTGACGTAATTATACGTCGAAGCGGTATCGGGCGAAGAAAAAAGCGTTAAAGAATACATTACGGCGCTTGCGACCGCGACCGCCATTCCGGCAAAAATCAATATCAATACCGGCAATGAATAAGAAATTTTATACTTTTTCATACCGCAATTTTAACACATTTTTCAACAAATGGCAAATAACTTGACATAATTATCCGCTTATAGTATAATTTTTTAAGTAAAATAAGTCGAAAACAAATAAGTTTTACGATAAATACCTGACGAAAATGAGCGTACTCGAAATTAAAAATCTGTCGCACCGATACGACGACAGGCTGCTGTTTGATAAAGCCAATCTCTCCGTCAACAACGGGGAGCATATCGGCATTGTCGGGCTTAACGGCGTGGGTAAGTCCACGTTTATAAACATTCTCGACAAAAGGATCTCTCAAGACGAAGGCGAAGTCAATTATTTAAACGGTATCCGCCGCGGCTATCTCGATCAGCACGCCGAACTCGATAAGAGCATTACGGTAATGCAATATCTTTCGGGAGCGTTCGACTACCTTTTCGAAAAGAGCTTTACGCTCGACGAGATATACGAACAAATGGAGGTCGCCGAGGGCGAAGAACTCGACAGGCTCATTAAGCGTTCGTCTAAAATTTCGGAGGAGCTCGTCGAAGAAGGTTTTTACGATCTCGAGGCGAAAATAAAAAAAGTCGCGAACGGGCTCGGAGTCAATAAGTTCGGCTATAACACCGTTATCGGCAATTTATCGGGCGGCGAACGCGCCAAACTGATGCTATCGAGAATGCTTCTGACCGAAAACGACATAATGCTTTTGGACGAGCCGACCAACTTTCTCGATATCGAACACGTCGATTGGCTCGTCAAATATTTAAACGGTTTCAAAAAGACTTTTTTGGTCATTTCGCACGACGCGGCTTTTTTGGATAAAGTCTGCCGTTTTATTGTCAACATCGAAAACGGGCGCATAAAAAAATACAGCGGCAACTATTCTCAATTCCTCGTTCAGCGCGAAGAAAACGCCAAGCAGTACGAGGACGAATACCGCCGTCAGCAAGCCGAAATAAAGAGGCTCAACGATTATATCGAACGCAACAGATACCGTGCGTCCACGGCAAAATTGGCGCAATCGCGGCAAAAAATGCTTGATCGTATGGACGTTTTGCAAAAGCCGACCGAGATAAGCGAATGTCATTTCGAGTTCCCGTACTCGGAGCTTAACGCCAAAGAGTTTTTCAAGACCAAAAACTTAGCCGTAGGCTACGACGAGCCGCTCATAGAAAACATCGATATAATGATGTCAAGTTCCGATAAACTCTGGATACGCGGCACCAACGGCGTCGGCAAAACGACCTTTTTAAAGACGATCTTACACCGCATAAAGGCGCTTAACGGCAGTTTTTTCATTCACCCGGAGGCTCGGATACTCTATCTCGAGCAAGAAGCCGTATTCGACGATTCGGCTATGACAGCCGTCGATTATTATTCTTTGCATAGGCCTATGGATAACGCGAAACAGGTCCGTCAGGCTTTAGCGCAGGCGGGTATAAAAGGTGAGACCGCCACGAAACCCATCGTCAAGCTTTCGGGCGGCGAGCAGGTGCGCGTCAGGCTTTCCGTGCTTACGAAATCGGCGTCGAACTTTCTTATACTCGACGAGCCGACCAACCACCTCGATTCGATAGCCAAAGCGGCTTTATTGAACGCTTTGAAAGCTTACGGCGGGGCGATAATACTCGTCAGCCACGAAAGGGAGTTCGCGGGAGAGGTGTGCAACAAGGTCTTCGACGCGAAAGGCAAATAGCATATTTGTTTGCCGTCGGTAAAAAATGCTTGCAAAAACTTGATTTTTGGTATAAAATAAGGGTGTATTGTGCAAAATGCACAATATGCCCGATATTTTTTGCCGTTTTTGACGGGTTTTCGGGCTACGACGACTGTCGCAGGGTGAATTATGGATAGTGAATTAACGATTATTTTAAAGCAGATCAAACAAAAAACGGGCATAAACATCGACGCCTACGCCGAAACGATGAAGTTTTCGGCCACCACTCGCGACGAACCCGACTGGGTGCTCCCTTCTTCGAGAGATTTTACGGAAGTGTTTTCGGACAAAAAGACGGAAAAGACCTTTTTCTATTTCCGTTTCCGCAATGCAAACCTCATCGGCAGTATTTCGGGCTCGGGCGAAACGGAGAGAAATTACGCATACCTGATTATGTCGCTTCTCGACAGCACTTCGTCCGCCGACGATAACTTAAGCAGGGGCGAACAGTTAAAAAGCATTATCCTCGGAGACTATACGCGTCAGCAAGTGCAGAAATTCATGCGTAAGTTTTCCGTGCCGGACGTCAAATGCTATATGCTCATCGTTTCCGCCGCGGGGAATGCCGAAAACGTGCTCGAATATATGCCGAGGTATCTCTCGAACGAGTACGACGCGGTTGTTTTGACGGAAGATATGTCCTGCTCGCTCGTCAAATTCATTACGAGCGGCACCGAAGTCCTTCCCGAAACGCTTGCCGCGGGTATCGCTGACAATCTTGCCGCGGAAGGTATGCGGGTAAAGATAGGCGTGAGCGAGATAGTCAACAATCTTCTCGAGATAAACAACGCTTACGTTCAGGCGTCAACGGCTTTAAGGCTTGCCAAATTGTATTCGTCGAAAGAGTCCGTACATACGTATAAGGACTATATCCTCGTCAAATTGCTTGAAGATATACCCAAATTCAAATTGAGCGAATACCTTTTCATTCTCGAAAAAGAGGGGGCGAAGGCTATTTTCAACGATCCCGATATGCTCTCCACCGCCGAAGCGTTTTTGAATAACGACCTTAACGTTTCGCTTACTTCGAGAGAACTGTATATGCACCGCAACACGCTCATTTACCGCATAGATAAAATAGAGCGCGAAACGGGACTTGATATCAAAAAATTCTCCGACGCGGTAACTTTCAAGCTCATTTCCATAATAAAAAAATTGCTGTAAGACGATCGGGGAACAATAGTTAAATTTGCGGATAATCGACTTATAGAGGGACTTTTTTAAAAAAACGGCATTTAGTAGCGGCTGAATGCACTGAAAACGGATCGGTGAACGATATGGAAAAGGTATCGAAGAAAAAAATATTATTCAACGTAATTTTAGCGATATCCATCGTGGTGACGGTGGCGTCGTCTTTCGTTTTGGGGTACGTCGTCGCCAAGTCCTCTCGCCAAAGCGAGCTTGACGACATAGAATATATTATCGGAATGTACCGTAAACACAATTACGACGAAGAGGACGATATCGTCGGCGTATTCGCTTCGTCGCTTCTCGATAAATACTCGGCATACTATACCGCCGAGCAGTACGAGGCGATAAAAAATGCCGACGCAGGTAAAAACGTCGGTATAGGCATAACTTTCGACGGAAGTCTCACCCTTACGGAGATAAACGGTAATTCACCCGCCGAGCGCGCCGGCGTCAAAGCGGGCGGCACGGTAAAAGGGCTAAAGCTTCATTCTTTAAACGAATATACTTACGTTTCTTCGTTGAGCGACCTTTCCGAAAACTTGAGCGCCATAGCCGAAGGCGTGGAAATAGACCTTCTCGTCGATTACGACGGCGTTTTGAAAACGTTTATCGTCGAAAGGCGCGAATACCTGGAAACGTACGTCGATTATATAGACGCATCGGGTAAATACGGCTTTTCCGACGCGTCTGGCAAAATGGAATTCGTTCGTTTGGACGACGGCGACGAAGAGCTTCCCGCCGATACCGCCTATATAAAATACGATTGGTTCAACGGCACGTCGAGCGGGCTATACGGTAGCGCAGGTCAGATAGAGGAGGCTTTGAAAGCCTTTAAAGAGGGCGGGAAAAGTAAGCTTATTTTCGATCTTCGCGGCAACGGCGGCGGGTTTTTGAACATTCTGGAAAGCGTTGCGTCGCACTTTATCGATACCGACAGGGTTACGCGCCATATAGTCTGCATTTCCAAGGATAAATACGGCAACGAACAGAAATTTGCGGCAAGAGCGGTCGATTACGCCGATTACGGATTTGAAAAGATAATTATTCTCGCAAACTCCGGCACGGCGTCCGCATCGGAGGCTTTTATCGGCGCCGTACTCGATTACGACGTGAACGACAGAGTAAGCGTCATATTGGAAGGTCGCGTTTCGGGCGGCGAAACTTACTACAAAACTTACGGTAAAGGCATAATGCAGACGACTTACGAACGTATAGGCGGCGGTGCGATAAAGCTTACCACCGCAAAGCTTTTCTGGCCGAACGGTGAAATTTCCATTCACGGCGTCGGCATAACGACGGAGCTGAACGACCGCTACGGCGGCAAGATCCTGACCGAAAGCGGCTATAATAAAGCTTATTCCGACGCGATCTTGCTTTGCAGATAGACGTCGAGCGAGTTTATCGCGCCATTTCCGATAAGTCTTATATCTTCTTCGAGATTGATCGTTTCCGACACGGGAGCGGTCGTTTTTTTGTTATCTTGCGACCTGTTTAGCGTCAGGTAATACTCGATAAACGTCGGTATGAGCGCGGGAATGACGTTTTTAAGGTCTATTTCGCCCGCAAGTATTTTCGGGATAAGTCTAAAAAAAACGAGCAAGGTCTCCGCCTTTACGTTAAAAAGCGCCGAAAGCGGTGCGACGGTCTCTTCGTTTACGGACGCGAGGATTTTGGATATTTCTTCGGAAAAATTGCCGCCGAAGTTTTTTAATAGATCTGATAAATTCATATTTTCACCGTAACTTTCGTTAAGGATACGCGCATATAATATCTTAAAGAGATGATTCGTATGAAACTCAGCGATTATAACGCAAAACCGCACGCGAAGGAAGAAGCCGATCTCCGTAAACTTTTGTTGAAGGTCCTGAAAAATTACGAAGGTAAAAGCGAAAAGGACGTTATGGCCGAGATAGTTTCCACCGCGCGGGCAAAGCGCGAAGCAGGCGCTTTAAGTGACGAAGAGCTAAAAAGGTTCTACGATATGCTCTGTCCGCTCGTAAACAGTGAGCAAAAACAAAAACTCGACGAGATATACGAGCTTTTAAAATAGGCTCTTTTTGTATACGCCGTTTTAATTTTCGTCGGCAAGCGTCTTCGTCGCGTTTAGGAAAGTCGCTACTTCTTTTTCGGTGTTGTATTCCGACAAACTCGCGCGTATAAGCCCGTTATCGCACGTTTTTAAACTTTTGTGAATGAGCGGCGCGCAGTGAAATCCGCCCCTTACGGCTATCGAAAACCGCTCGGAAAAGGTGCGCGCGAGATCTATGGAAGAAAGGTCTTTTACGGAAAACGAGCATATTCCGCAAACGTTTTTTTGAGAATATATCCTTACGCCGTTTATCGTCTTTAGCCCGTTTATCATAAGCCCGGTGAGCGATAAAAGCTTTTCGGCGCGCTCGTCAAGCGTTTCGTCGGATATTTTTACGCCCTCGCCGAAAGAGAGTATAGCCGCAAGGTCGTGAGTGCCCGCCTCGAGCTTTTCGGGATAGCAGGAAGGAACTTCGTTGAAAGTTTCGCTGCCGCTCCCGCCGTAAAGAAGAGGCGATATTTCCACGCTTTTATCAAACAGGAGCGCGCCCGCGCCCTGAATGGACAAAAGCCCTTTATGCCCTGCAAGCGCAAGACACGAAATGCCGCTATTAAGCATATCTATCCGTATATGCCCGCCGGCTTGCGCCCCGTCGACTATAAGCGGAATGCCCAAAGGTTTCAAAGCTTTGCCGACCTTTTCGTATTCGTTTATATATCCCGTCACGTTGGACGCGGCGTTCATTACGACGAAGGCGGTATCGCCGTCAACGAGCTTTAAAACGCTTTCCGCCGTTATATATGGTTTGTCGTAAAAATCGGCGATTATCAACTTATAGCCCGACTTTTGCAGTTTATATAGCGGTCTTAAAACGCTGTTATGCTCGGTGACGGTGGTAACTATCGTGCGCTTATATGCGTTTATCCCGAATATCGCGAGGTTCAAAGCTGCGGTGCAGTTGGGGGTGAATATCACGCGGGAAACGTCGCTGCCGTTAAATACGTTGCACGTTGTCCGGCGCGCGGAAAATATCAGCCTTTCGGCGGTTTCGGAAAGCGCGTGACCGCTTCTTCCCGCGTTGACCGACAATTCGGTCATTGCGTACGTAGCGGCCCCGATTACGGACGGCGGTTTGATACGGCCGCTTGCGGCGTTGTCGAAATATATCATTTTACGTCTGTTCCGATAAAATAATATATTATCGGAGCGCCGAAATAATTACATAGGAGAATAAAAACAGTCGTGACGAGAGATCTTATAATAGTTTTTAAATCGAAGACCGAGGTTTTTGAATTTATCGACAGAATGAATGCGGCGGGCGCCTTTACCACGACCACCGGCACGCCGAAAGAGGCTAAAATAGGTTGCGGTATCTCCGCAAAAACGAACGCGCACAACGTAAACGCCGTGCACAAGGTTTTAAGCGAAAACGATTTCGACGGCTTTTTCGGCGTGTATTCGTCCGTATCGGTAAACGGCAGAACGTCGAGAACGCGGCTTGTCTGACAACAAAAAGTGCGTTTAAAATTGCCGCAATATTGCCGGGTTTTACCGCTTAAAACGTAAAAATTCGTTTAACGCCTGCGATTTTATTGTAATATTCTTATTATTATGCTATAATAAACAAAAACGAAAATTATGCAAAAACAGGAGTTTATCGCCCGAAATAACGTGTTTTTCAGGCGAAAACCTTTATGGACAAGCTTACTGCGGATAAAATAATCGAGATATTGTCGGAAAAATTTCCCGATCCGAGGCCCGAACTTCACTATAAAACGCCTTACGAACTGCTCGTTGCGGTCATATTGTCGGCACAGTGTACGGATAGGCGCGTAAATATGGTGACGGCGGAACTTTTTAAAGAGTATTCCACGCCCGAAAAGATGCTGACTTTAACTAAAGAACAGCTCGGCGAAAAGATACATTCCTGCGGATTTTTCAACAGCAAAGCCGAACACATTTTGTCGGCCTCAAAGGATATCGTAAGTAGGTTCGGCGGCAAAGTGCCTTCGACTACCGAAGAGTTAAAAACGCTTGCGGGCGTCGGGCAAAAGACCGCCAACGTCGTTTACGCCGTGGCTTTCGGCGGCGACGCAATTGCCGTTGACACGCACGTTTTCAGGGTTTCCAACCGAACGGGGATTGCAAAGGGTAAAACTCCCGCCGAGGTCGAAAAGGGGCTAAACGCCGTTTTGGATAAAAACGCGTGGTCGAAAGCGCACCACTATCTCATTTTTCACGGGCGTTACACCTGCAAAGCTCAAAAGCCGCGTTGCGCCGAGTGCGAAATAGCGGCGTACTGCGAATATTTTAATAAAAACCGACCTATAAGCGACTGACTTTGTAATGTCGGAAATTTAGTCGGCAAGGACGTAGATATGTTTATCGATAAACAGAACATCACAATAAAATCGGGCAACGGCGGAGACGGGGCGACCAGCTTTATCCGTTATAAAGGCGTTGCGAACGGCGGGCCGGACGGCGGCGACGGCGGCAAAGGCGGCGACGTGTATTTCGTCGGCGACGCAAGAAAGACCAGCCTTATCGATTTCGAATTCAAAAGAAAATACGTTGCGGGCGACGGCGAAAAGGGCGGGCCCAAACGTTGCTACGGCAAAAACGGCGAAGATCTCGAAATAGCCGTGCCCCTCGGCACCATCGTCAAAGACAGGGAGACGGGTAACGTCATCTGCGACGTTTTTTACGACGGAGAAAAACAGCTCGTTTTATCAGGCGGCGCGGGAGGAAAAGGCAACGTCAAATTCTGCACGTCGAGAAGGCACGCTCCGCATTTTTCGCAAAAAGGCGTTAAAACGGAAGCAAAGCGCGTTACTCTCGAACTTAAGACCATAGCCGACGTGGGGCTTTTAGGGTTCCCGAGCGTCGGAAAATCCACGCTTTTATCGAAAATATCGGGAGCAAAGCCGAAGATAGCGGCGTATCATTTCACGACGTTATCGCCAAATCTCGGCGTCGTGACGCATTACGAAAAGAGCTTCGTTGTAGCCGATATCCCCGGGCTTATCGAGGGCGCCGCCGAAGGTGCGGGGCTCGGGCACAAGTTTTTAAGACACGTCGAAAGAACGAGACTGCTCGTCCATATAGTAGATATATCGGGCATCGAGGGGCGCGATCCTTACGACGACTATCTAAAGATCAACGAAGAACTTTTCAGATACGACGAGAGTTTAAAGGACGTTCCGCAGATAATAGCGGCTAACAAAACGGATATCGAGGGCGCGGAAGAAAACCTTAAAGCCTTCCGTAAAAAGATAGGCAAAAAGTATAAAGTTTATCCGATGTCGGCTATATCCGGCGAGGGCGTTTCCGAGCTTTTGGACGCGGTTTACGAAGAGCTTGAAAAGCTGCCCCCCTTAAAGCCGCTCGAATTTGAAAAATTCGAATACGAAACGCCCGACGAAGACCTTTTCGAGATAGAACGCGACGAAGACGGCGCTTTCGTCGTTATTGGCCCTCTCGTCGACTTACTGATACGAAACGTCGTTCTCGACGACGCCGACAGCCTTGCGTATATGCAAAAAACTCTGAGATCGAAAGGGGTTTTCAAAGCGCTCAAAGGTCTCGGGGTAAAAGACGGCGATACCGTGGTCATCGGCGAAGTTGAATTCGATTATATGGATTAACGGTCGGCAAAAAAACGAAACTATTACTTTTACTTTATTACCGCCGAGAAACGGCGACCGAAACACAAGGTGGAGGAAAAATCAATGTTGACGTCAAAACAAAGAACCAAATTAAGATCGATAGCAAGCACCACCGAGCCTATCGGGCAGATAGGTAAGTCGGGGGTTACGGACAATCTCGCGGAAAGCGTGGATAAGGCTCTTACCGCAAGGGAACTTATTAAGCTTTCCGTGCTTAAAGGGGCGGACGAAACGCCCGAGTTTTATGCTGACGAACTTGCCGAGAGGACTGGCGCGGAAGTTGTGTGCGTTATCGGTAAAAAGCTCGTTCTTTATAGGAAAAGCGAAAAAGAACACGTCGAACATATCACGCTGTAATAAAGCCGCCGCCGCGAACGGGCGAAAGTCTTGATTTTTATCTTAACGCCGTTTATTTTAAACGGTATAAACACTTACGGAGGAAATCGTTTTGAAACGATCGGGAACGAAAATTTTTATGATCGCGTTTATTTTGGCGGTCTTTGTTTTTGTTTCGTTATCGGTAACGAACGGTTTTTCCACTTGCGCCGCCGACGAGGCTATCGCGCGCGTTGAACTTGTCGGTCTCGAACCCGCCGAAGGGTACGCGTTCGTTCAGGTAGACGAATACGACGTGTATTACGGCCGCGCTTCAAACAAAGGGCTTACTCCAGATACCGATCACGGTATACCTTTAAGCGGAGATAAAACGGCGGTGGCGTTTGAACTTTTTGACGGCGCGAACGTAACGTTCCGTTTTTACGGCAACGGCTCGGTCACGGACAGATCGTTTGACGTAAGGGATATGAGTAACTGTTGGGACGAGCTTATCGGCGAAGGCGGACAAACTACGAACGCAAACGCCTGGAAAGCTCTTACCGAAGACGCTCCACCCGTCGAAGGCTACGACGACGTTGAGTTTTCTTATACTACCGTTAAAGAAGAAAAGCCCGTTACCGTTACGTTGCCCGCAGGCAAATACGCTTTTTACGTGGAGTCTTCGCTCGGAGCGGTTTATCTTACGGGAATAGACTTTTTCAGCGACGATAAGACTATCCGCACCGTCGTCGGCTACGATTACGACGACGAGCAGAACGCTTTTTTGCGGACGGTCGAAACCGACGAGAACGCAACGGTCGAAAGCGTTTCGGCTCAACTTCCCTTGACTTTGACGGGGGATTATTACGGTAACGAAATAACTCTGACGGTAGATTGGCAAGTTTACGAGGACGGCTCCGATATCGTGGCAACGGGGCAACTCGTCGTGCAAGGCGGTTACGCGCTTATAACGGACGCCATAGTAACGACGTTCATATTGCCCGAAACGGATATCACCGTCTATCCGAACTTTGATGATAATTATCCCGTTTTCTGCGATCACGATCTTTCGGACCTTCCCGCGACGATCCCGGCCGTTTGCAAAAAAGGCGACGAGATACTCCCCGACGAGATCTTGCTTAACGCCGTCTGGAGTATTGATCCTTTCGATGAAAATGCCGTTTCAGTAACGCTCACGGCAGCCGACGGCTACGTTTTCGGAAACGGCGAGTCGGTCGCGACTTTCACGGTACAAATAAGCGTTATGCATAATTACGTTGTCGGTGAAAACTGCGAGTATTGTACGGTCTGCGGCGACGTAATTTATTACGAGCCTACCGAATACACGCTCAAAACGGTGTTTATCGGCAGTGAAGACGTGTTCGAGCGGCTTTTGGAATACGGCGTTACCGTGCAAGGCGACGTTACTTTCTACGGCGGCGAGACGGACGCTTATATGGGCGCAAAGCTCGGTGCAGGCGGGAAGCTTTCGTTTAAGCTAAACAAGACGTCGCTCGTGGTTTTGGGCGTGGGTTCTTTAAATAAATATACGTCGCTCGATCTTTATAAGGCGGGCGACCTCGAAGATAACGGCGCGACGCAAAAATATCTGCGGCGGATAACTTCTTTTGAAGATAAAAACCGCCAAACGATAACTTTAGCACTCGACGAAGGCGAATACGTCCTCGAAAATTCGGCTCTTAACGAAAATAGCTGTTTTTCGCTCAATTACGTCGTGGTCGACGACGGCTGTCAGGAAGCTTTCATTCCGACGGAAAGCCATTATTTCGCCCCGAGAAATCACGACGCCGACGGCTTTGTCGGTTGGACGGACGGAATAAGCGTTTACACTTACGGCGCGCCGATGCCCGTAGCGGAAAGCAACGAAAACGTGATAGTTTATCGCGCGGTCTACGGTCAAGTCGAAGAAGGTTTCGGCATTGACGGCACGTTCGTAGGTTGGCTTATCGACGGCGAAGCTTATTATTCGACGTTTGCCCCGATTAACGGTCAGGTCTGGTCGGCTTTATACGCCGACATCAGCTGGCTCGACGGCGCGGCGCTTCGTATCGCGGGCGCTTCAGCTACCGCAAAAGACGATAATTCCGCGTTGAAATTCAGGGCGTTTGTAAGCTTTTACGGCGGTCTGACCGAACTTACATACGCAAGCGGCGACGTTTTGCCGAGGCTCGTCGAATTGAGAGTTTTCGATCGCGCGGATATAGATATCACTTACAGATATTCTTATTCTGCCGCAAGTGACTCGGTAGTCTACGACGTATATCTTGAAAAGATCGCCTCGAAAGGACTTTTGGACGAAATGCTCGCGCCAGAAATGAGTATCGGCGGAGCCGAATACGTCACGGGGTATTTTTATATGGCGAGATTTATCGCCGAAAAGGCCCTTGCCGACGTCGGCTACGAAGCTCTCGGCGCGTACGTATTCACCGTCGAAGAAGGCGTGTTCAGCCGCTTTACGAAAAAGGAAAGAACCGACCTTACTTTGTATATAACAGTCGCCGAGGCCGAAGAGGCAAAAAAAAGACAGGTCTTTCAAGATACTCGAATTATAAAATCGTAAATAACAAAAAACGACGGTAATCGACCTATACGGGCACTTATCGTCGTTTTTATCCGGCTGTTTCGTCGTTATTATCCCTTTTGTTTGGACGCGGACAGGAGCGCGTAGAGAACGAAAGATACGTTCGCGCCGATGACTATCCCTATGATTATTCCCAAAAACATTTTTCCACTCTCTTTTTATTATATGCGGATATTATTGCCCGTGAAAAAGATTTTTAAACTTATTATTCAAAAAAGCTTGACATTTTAAATATTTCGCGCTACCATAATATGCAATAAAGCAAAGTAGAGATACGTGCGTCGAGGATCGTGAGACGGGATGTTGGGATCGATCCGAACGCCGCTATAATTTAAGCGGCTACGTATGTGTTTCGCATCCGATGCGGCTGCAATAATCGATTTCAGTCTACTCTTGCTTTGCGAGAGTTTTTTTATTGTCAAGAGGTGATTTTATGCTTAAAAGTTTACTCATGAGCAATTATCTTTGGAAGAAGCGCCCCGCGTACGTTATCGCGACGATGGCTATGCTTATGGCGCTATCGGTCGTTGTCAACGCCGTAGAGGCTTTCAAGTTTGCCGACCTGCAGTTTTCGCTCACCATTGCGATAATGGCTTTCATCGGATTGGCGGCGGGACCTGTGTCTGGCTTTCTGATCGGCTTTTTCGGCGATTTGTTGGGTTTTTTCATCAATTCCGGCGGATACGCGTATTATCCGTGGGTGGGAATATCCACGGGGCTTTTCGCGCTCGTTGCGGGGCTCGTGTCGATGAAAAAATCGGAAAAGGTCTACGTTTCGTATATAAAGATCGCTATCTTTGCGGTCGTAACGTTCGTTATTTGCACGCTGTTTATAAACACGCTGTTTTATTATCTCGCGTTTTATAAAGGCACTCTCAACTTTTTCGATTATATGATAATGCGCGTTTTCGGTAAATTGCAATTTGTAAACAGCCTCGTGAACTACGCGCTCGTATTTATCGGCTACACCGTTTTAAGAAACGTAAAGCCGCTCGCATTTTTGTTCGAATAGTCCGTTTATCGACTTATAGGCCGACTTTTTCCTTTCTTTTTGGATAATATTTCAAGCTTTATCGCGTTGATATCGACGACTCCGAAGACCGATAGCATCACGAGATCGAAAGCCGTCGCCGCCGCGCCGACGATAAGAATGGTCACTATATCGGAAACTTCTTTGATAACTCCTTTTAAAAGTATTCCGAACAAGCTTGCCGCCGCCATAGAAACGAGGCATAAAAGCACGGGCTTCAAATAGCCGAGTTTAGAAGTAAGCGTTTTCTTTAGAGCCGATAAATTTAAGGTCATCGTTACGGCAAAACTTACGAGATTTGCGGCTATAAGCGAATATATCCCGATGAATTTCGGCGTCAGCCATACTATCGCAAGCATCGCCGCCGCGCCTACGACGTAGTTGATAAAGGTCAGTTTTTCCTTTCCCATAGAGTTCAAAAGACTGGTCGTTATCATCGAAACGCTCATCGGGAGCATTATAATTGCCGAGATAGACAGATATGCGCCCGCGTCGGCGCTGTCGTAAATAAAAGAGCCTATTTCTTTCCCGCAGGAAACGAACACGGGTATTATGAGCGCCGAAACGAGCGTACAGATATCGAGTGAGTTTCCTACGGTTTTTTTGAGCTTATTTACGTCTTTTTCGTAGAAACTTTGCGATATTTCCGGCACGAGCACGAGCGCGAACGAGCCTATCACGGTGGACGGAATGAACAGCATCGGAAAAGCCATTCCCGAAAGCTTGCCGTATTCCGCGAGCGCGGCGGAAGTTTCCATGCCGCTATCGACGAGTTGCTTTGGTACTATAATCGCTATCAGCATACCGACGAGCGCCGTCAAAGTTCTCGTTGCCGTTATCGGCGAAGAGGAAACTATGAGCGGCTTTAACATAGGTATAGGATTTTTAAGCATTCCGTTTTCCGAGATGAACACCGCGCTCGACACCGCAAACGATACTATATAGCTGACGAAGACCGCGACTCCCGCGCGCTTTGCGCCCGTAAATCCGTCGACTGATCCCGAAACGATGATTATCCCGACCACCGCCATAACGACTTCTTCGCCAAGCTCGATGAGCGAATATTTAAGATATTGCCTGTTTCCCCAGAAATAACCGCGTATTACGGCGTAAACGCTCGTTATGGTTATTCCGGGTAGGATAGTCAAAAATATATCGTAGCACCGTTTATCGGTAAATACAAAGGCCAATTTGTCTTTGAAAACGTACATTGCGACAGTCATCGGCAGGCTTATCGCAACGCAAGTTATTATGCCCGCGGAGACGACTTCCTTTTCTCCGAGCGGGTTTTTTCTTGCCCGCTCTTTTAAGATGAGCCGCGATACGGTGACGGGTATGCCGCTTGCGGTGACGGTTATGATAACGCCGGCGACCGAAAGCGCTATCTGATAAAGCGCAAGCCCTTCCGCGCCGATCGATCTTGACAGATAGACTCTGTATAAAAACCCGATAAATCTTTCGATGACGCCGAGAACGGTCACGAGTGCGACGGCGCTTACCAATTTTTTTGTGTTCATAGACGCATAATTATCGTTACGATTAAATATATTCCTACTATGAACGACTTATTATTGTTTGCCGAGGGTATAAACGAATTTTTGTATTGCGTGGAGGACGGCGAAAAACTCGTCGACGTAGCTTGCAAGTTTTCCGTGCCGTTAAAAAAACTTGCCGAAGATAATTATTTGACGGAAGAAATTATCCCCGGACAGATAATTTCCGTTTCCCGCGGACACGCCGTTATGATAACGCCGGAAGAGGCCGCAAATTCAGAGGGTTTTTATCCTTTTATGATCGCGGAATAATAAAAACCCGATCAACCTATGCGCTTTTGCCGTTCGACGGTCGACTATAACGTATGCGCATATCTATATATATAATAATGTCGAAAGCGATATACGACGGCTCAAAAAGACGGGTATATCGCTTTTTTTTTGAGTTTTTTCGGAAATTTTCAAAAAAGTATTGACAAAATTTAATTCGATATGTATAATAATAAATAGATATTTTTTCTATTATAAAAGTCGAATATGATTTTTAAATAAAATTCGATATAAATAATATCAAAATATATAATTTAA
>JAFZXN010000011.1 GCA_017616695.1 Clostridia bacterium
CAGATTGTCGTCAGCCCATTCGAAACCGGCGTACTGATAGTCGTGATCGAGAGCGGGGGTGTCGAATACTTTGGAATAACGATTACCACCGTATATGGCTACGTATTCGGACTTGCCGCCTTCCGTACAGGTAGCGGGAACGACAACGTTTTCTTCCGCTATCGGCAGAACGATGGATTTCAACCATTCCTGACCTTGAACGTCGTTATCGTGTTCGTACTCGTCTTTGTGAGAACACTGTAAGAGCGCGTTGGGCTTATTGTCCGGCGGCCAGGTAACGTCTACGAATACGTAATCGTGATGAGCGGGATCTACAACGTCCTTGGTGTCTTCGTGGCCTTCGTAAGTAGCGGTATACGTGATAACGCCGTTTTCGTAACACGTAGCGGTAGTAGGAGCCGCAGTCATCGTCGCGTCGTATTCGACTTCGTCGTTACAATCGGCACATCTATAAACCGCTTTTGCGGTAGTACCGTCGTCAGACCAAGTGAATCCGACGAATTCGTAAGCGTGCCCGTGCTGCCCAATCGCAGGGATAACTACGCTTTCAAGCTCGGTAGCGCCGAGTTCGTCTTCGAAATACTTATCGCAACGGTCGCAGTACCAATATTCAACGTTACCGGCGGTCGTGCAGGTTGCGGGAACGGCGGCGTGATAAGTCATATTGTGACCGAGAGCCGCGAGAGTTTCGGTCTTTACGTCGGTATAAACGTTACCGTTGAACTCCACACTTGCGGTATGCGTTATCTGCCCGTCGGCAGTGCAGGTGGCGGCTATCGTATCGCTCGACACGGCAGCCGAAAGCGTTTTCGGATCACCCAAACCGTCGGTCGGATCAAATATCGCGACGACGTCGTCGTAACCGTTCCAATACCAACGCGGCGCGCCCCAAGCAGTCAACTGTTCGTCGGAAGACTGATCGGACACGTCAAACGAGCTTTGCGCGGTCGAAAACGCGACGCTCTCTTCGCCCGACTCGGACGCGTCTTCACCTACCGGTTGACAAGCCGCAACAAAAAATAGCGAAAGTGCGCTTAAAGTGACGGTCAAAAGTAAGACCAGAATCTTTTTCATAAAACTGCTCCGAATAATAATCGATTGTTTTAAGATAATTTTACATTACTGAAATAAGATTGTCAAGCTATTTAAAAATCGTTCTTATAATAAGTTTAGTTAATTATAAAAGAATATGCGATAAAGCGCGAATTAGTGGGTAGTCAGGGGGTAGTCAGGGGGGTAGTTAGTTGTCGAGCGGCTTTGCCGCCGAACGTAAAATTATAATCAATGAATTGCGCCTTTCGGCGCGCGAATTGAGATTTCATCTCATGAATTGACCTATCGGTCGTGAATTGCCTGAAGGCATTGTTCGCGGTAAGCGAGTATATAATCAAGTTGGCAGGCATAGCCTGCTCGACCTTATATATCTATATAGGCGTAGGCGGAATTCATTTTCGCCGTTAAACGCCTCACGACCAACAGTCCTAACGATTTTTTCTCGTGCTAACGAGAAAAAATGTTAACTTAAAAAACGGCTTTTTCTTGCGCCGACAAGAAAAAGCCGTTTTTTCGATCTACTCTTCGATAGTGTATTTATACAGCGAACTTTTCGGAACGCCGCGCTCTTTGGCAACGCGTTTTACGGCCTCCATTTTTGAAAGCCCTTCCGCCAAATATAGGGCTATATGCTCTTTAACCGGCAAATTTGCAAAATCTTCGCCCTTGTTTCCTTCGACCAAAATGACGAATTCGCCGCGCTCGTCAACGTCGAAACTTCCGCCTAAAGTGAACTCGTAACGCGCCTCGAAGACTTTGGTCATCTCCTTGACCGCCACGGCCTTTCTGTCGCCCAATGCTTTGTAAAGCTTATCGACAGTCTTTTTAAGGTCGTGCGGGGCGCAGTAAAAAACGAGAGTGGAATCGACGGACGAATAGCTTTCCAAAAGCCTTTGGGCGTCGCCCGCTTTTTCGGGCAGAAAACCGATAAACGTGAACCTGTCGGACCTTAACCCCGACAGTATGAGCGCGGGAAGCAGTGCGTTCGCACCCGGAACGACAGTGAACTCAACGCCGTTTTCGATAAGCTTTTTCACAAGCACCGCGCCGGGATCGGATAATACGGGTGTTCCCGCATCGGAAATGACCGCGACCGACTTACCGTCTTTCGCAAAAGACAGTATCTTTTCGGCGCAGGAAGCTTCGTTGAACTTCTGATAGCTTACAAGCTGTTTTTTGATCCCGTATTTAGCCAAAAGCGGCATAGAATGCCGCGTGTCTTCACAGGCGATCACATCGACCGAATTCAAAGTTTCGACCGCACGATACGTCATATCGCCCATATTGCCGATGGGAGTGGAAATGAAATAGATCATAATTTTTATTTGCTGACCGCAGACCGTTTGCCGCGGGTGTGGTAAATTCGCAATGCGCAATTCGCAATGCGCAAATATTGTCGCGGATTTTTCGGTCGGGCTGCAAGCCTTCGCCCTGAAAAATCCCGAACAAAATAATATTATATAATTTACTTTTTATCCGCAATTTATATATTTGCCGAAAGTTTTCAGCCCGAAGGCTTGAGGGCGTTAAGAAAACTTACGACCAAGCCTGCGCATTGCGAATTGATAATTGCGAATTGCGCGTTATCACTCTCCGCTGAAATCGTGAAAATCGTTGATAATCGCGTTATAGACCGACGTTTCGGTTTTTTTGGACTTTAAAGCTTCGATGAGAACGAGGTAGGCTTTGTCGCCTTTCGAGCCGACGAAACGAAGCCTTGAAACGTTAAGGTCGTATTTATTGAGCGTGACGAATATCTCCTGCAAACGTGACGCTTTATGACACATACACAGCGCCCCGCCGCGTTTTAAGTTTTTTGCGGCGACCTTTACGATATCTTCCAAAGTCACCGTCAGCTCCGTGCGGCAAACGGCGAGATGCCTGTTTTTCGGGGGTATGCCCGCGCCCGCCTTTTCGTAGGGCGGGTTGCATAAAACGAGATCGAACGGCTCGTCATAAGCAAACTCCTGCAACGGCGCGTTGACGACGGTGAATTTATCTTCAAGCCCGTTGACGGCTATACTTTTTTCGTTGAGCCGTGCAAGCTCTTTCTGAATTTCGCAACACACGCACTTTTCCACGCTGTCGTCGTTTAAAGCGTAATAGTGTAAAGACACTATGCCGCTACCCGAACACAGGTCCAGCACGCGCGCCGCGCCGCCTTGGGCAAAGCGCGACAAAATAACGGAATCGCTCGTAAACTTATACAAAGCGTCCGACTGGATTATCTTGTAATCTTTGATATTTAAACTTTCGAGCTTTTCGCCCGCCGATAAAGTTACGTTTTTCAAAGCAAACTACAGGTTCCGCGGTAAAAATAAAGCACCGCCTAAAAGCGGTGCCGTGGTTGCCGTAAAATTACTCTTCGGCAGGAGCGCCTACAGGGCAGTTATCCGCACAAGCGCCGCAGGAAATGCAAGCGTCTGCGTCGATATAATACTTATCGTCACCCTGCGAAATCGCACCGACGGGACAATTCTCTGCGCAAGCGCCGCAAGAGATGCATTCATCGGAGATCTTATAAGCCATAACGATACCTCCAGTTTATTCTTTTAATATATTTTATCACAAACGGTTGCGTTTGTACATACTTTTTTTCAAAAAATTGCTAATTTTCCGAAAATATTTTTTGCGCGCTTCTTTCGCCCGCGCCCAAAACTCACCAAAAGCCGCAAAACGCCGCTTTAGAATACTATCAATCGTCGGCTTCGAGCTCTTTTAACTCTTCCTGCTCCTCTTTCGTCAGCTTGACGTCGTCGTTACCGCTCGAATGTTTGAAAGTAACGGCGTCGAGCGGGTATTCCTTATATAACAGGCTGCCGTCCGCGTTTTCTATCCTTATTTTGACGAGGAATTTGAGCATATTGTTGCCTATCACTATGCCCGTTCCGTCGGGGCAAGTGGCGGTCGAACCCAATTTCGGCATCTTTTTGTAAACTTGCGAATAGTATTCGTTTTCGTATTCAAGGCAGCACATCAATCTTCCGCACAGCCCGCTTATCTTGCCGGGATTTAACGATAAGCCCTGAACTTTCGCCATTTTTATGGTCACTTTGCGGAAATCGGGCATACAGGATGCGCAGCAACACTCTCTGCCGCACGGCGCGATGCCGCCGAGTATCTTGGTCTCGTCGCGTATGCCTATCTGGCGAAGTTCTATCCTCAAACGGAATACGGAAGCAAGGTCTCTGACGAGTTCGCGGAAGTCTATCCTTCCCGCCGCGGTAAAATAAAAGATGACTTTACCGCCGTCGAAGGTGTATTCGACGTCAATGACCTTCATCTTAAGACCGTGCGCCGCGATACGCTCTTCCGCCGTCTTTTTCGCCTGCGGCACCTTCGCAAGATTTGCGGCGACGCGCTCGGCGTCCTTTTCGGTAGCCTTTCTTATGACCGGCTTGAGCGGCTGAACGACCTTTTCGTCGGGCACGTCGATAACGCCGTGACAGCACGTTGCGTACTCCACGCCGCGCGCCGTTTCGACGATGACGTTATCTCCCTTTTCGATACGGTCTCTATTGGGGGCAAAGTAATAAAGCTTTGCCGAATTTCTGAATTTTACACCGATAACCTTTGCCATTCGGCTTTTTCCTCCATAACGGCGAACAAAATGCCGTCGATGAGCATCGTGGCGTTAGCGTTGAAGTTCATCGCTTTTTCTGATTTATTGAGCTTTTCCGTTATGCCTATGAACACGGCGGGGCGGAAAGCCTCTCTTAATTTTTTATACCTGTCGTCTTTGCCCGAAAGCGCGCCGCCGCAAATGACTTTGAGCGCGGCGATCACGTCGCGAACGGCAAAAGAACGCATTTTGTCGGCAAAAGTCAAAACGTCTTTTGCCTTGTTCATATCTTCCATGACCGAAAGACAATAGTTAAATAGGTCTTCCGTGTCTTCGGCGTTATAGTAGCGTAAAGCTTCGCCCAGCCGCCCGTCCGATAACGCTATCGCTATATCCAGCTTTTTCTCGTCGCGACACTCCGTTTTTAAGCTGTTTTTCAACGCGTTGTCGGAAAACGGCGGGATATTGAGTATTTTCGAGCGCGACTTGACCGTTGCGAGCACGGCGCTTTCGTTGACCGCGCCCATAAGGATTATAACGTTTTTCGGCGGTTCTTCGAGCGTTTTCAACAGCTTGTTCTGGTATTGATTGAGCTCCTCGAACTTGACCGCGACGAATACCCTTAAGTTAAGCTCCATCGGCTTTACGACCGACTGCGCGACGATATCGTCCGCGTCGGCAACGGACAGCTTTTTGTCTTTCGGATAAAATACGACGTCGGGGTGGACCTTTTTCTCTATTCGGTTGAAAACTTTCGCGTCGGCAAGCCCGTCACCGCTTTTTACGATCAGCTTGCTTAATTCCGTAAGATAGCTTTCGAGCATACTTTCGTCCGCGCATACAACGAGGTATGCGTGGGAAAGCGCCCCCGCGGCTTTATCCGCCGAAACTATCTTATACGCGCTTGTCGAAACTATTGGGTTTTCCATTGAAAGCACCCGCGAAAACTTCGTTAAAAATTTACAAAAAGCCCGCTATAACACCGTTATCCGCTATTTTGTCAGGAAATTATATCGTTTATCTTCAACGAATAAGACCTGCCGTTGGGCGCGACGTAAGTGCATTCTTCGCCCTTTTTCCTGCCGAGCATGGCTTTACCCATTGCCGATTCGTTGGAGATCTTATTGGTATAGATATCGGCCTCGGCGGTGCCCACTATCTGATAAGTGAACTCGCGATCAAGCGCCTGATTGTAAACGACGACCTTGGAGCCGAGAGTTACCGTATCCGAAGTCTTTTCGTTGTTGAGATCGACCGCGAATTTGAGCTTTAATTCGATATCTTCCTTTTCGGCGGTAAGACGCGCGAGCGTGTCTTTGGCGGTGACGTATTCGGCGTTTTCCGAAAGGTCGCCGAACTCTCTCGCCGTTTTGAGCTTTTCAACGGCGTCGGGGATAATTTCGAGATTAAGCTCTCTCAATCTGTCTTCGAGTTGCTTTTTGAACTCGGCACTCATATAAATTTTATCGTTCATAATAAGCTTCCTTTTAAAATATATCTTTATTATCCGCCGCTTAAAATCATTCCTTTCAAACGGCAATTATGTCAAATAATCGATCTATAGCCCGACTTTTTGTTATTAAGGTGCAAGTAGGGCATCTTACTCCAAAACGGCTTTTATCCTTCTTATGCCCGCCGAAGACGACTGCTCTTTGACAATTTTGAAGTGTCCGAGTTCGCCGGTGTGCGAAGCGTGCGGGCCGCCGCATATCTCTTTGGAAAAGCCGCCCATAGTGTAAACTTTGACCTTTTCGCCGTACTTGCTGTCGAAAACGCCGACGGCGCCCGAGGCCTTTGCTTCGTTTACGGTCATTTCTTCCATGGTGACGGGAACGTCCGCCGCGATGGCTTCGTTGACGAGTTTTTCGACTTCGGCTATCTCTTCCGCGGTCATCGGGCGATCGAAGTTAAAGTCGAAACGCAGCCTTTCCACGGTGATATTGGAACCTTTTTGAGAAACGTCGGGCGAAAGCACTTTCTTTAACGCCGCCTGCATAAGGTGCGTGGCGGTATGAAGCCTTGCCGTCTGTTCGCTGGTGTCGGCAAGACCGCCCTTAAACTTCTGCTCGCTGCCGACGGACGACTTTTTCTGATGTTCGGCAAAGGCGTTGTTATAGCCTTCAACGTCCACGGTGAAGCCGTTTTCTTTGGCAAGTTCCTCGGTTATTTCGAGCGGGAACCCGAAAGTGTCGTACAGGCGGAAAGCCGTTTTGCCGGGGAAGGTCGCGCCCTGTATGTGCGTAACTACTTTATTGAATTCCTTAAGCCCATCTACGAGCGTCTTGGAGAATTTTTCCTCTTCCTTGTCGAGTTCGCTGTATATTTTTTCCTTGTTTACGGCAAGCTCGTCGTAATAGTAAGCGTACTTGTCGACGTAGCAGGCGGCTATAGCCGAAAGCGACTTGGCGGGAAGCTCCAACTGACGGCCGTATCTCACGGCGCGGCGGATAAGACGTCTTAAAACGTAACCCTGGTCGACGTTGGAAGGAACTATGCCCTTCGTGTCGCCTATCATAAACGTAGCCGTTCTGACGTGGTCGAGGATTATCCTGTAAGCCTTCGTAACTTCCGGGCTGTCGCCGTAATGCGTGCCGGTAAGCTCTTCTATTTTAGCCTTGGCGGTATCGAAAAGCTCGGTGTCGTAAACGCTTTCGACGCCGTTTAATATACACAGCGTTCTCTCAAGCCCCATGCCCGTATCGACGTTCTTTTGTTTGAGTTTGCTGTAAGAACCGTCTTCGTTTTTGTAAAACTGCATAAAGACGTTGTTCCATATCTCGAGGTATTTGCCGCAGTCGCACGACGGATCGCAGTTTTCGGAGCACTTGGGCTGACCGCGGTCGATGAACATTTCGGTATCGGGGCCGCAGGGGCCGGTCTTTCCCGCTATCCACCAGTTGTTCTTTTTGGGAAGGAAGAATATCCTGTCTTCGGGGATACCGCAGCTTTTCCATTTTTCAAAGGATGAAACGTCGCGCGGGGCGTCCTCGTCGCCGGCAAACACCGTTACTGCAAGATCTTCGACGGGAATGGCAAGATAGTCCTTGCCCGTTAAAAATTCGTAGCTCCAGGAAATGGCCTCTTCGTTGAAATAATCGCCCAAGGACCAGTTGCCGAGCATCTCGAAAAACGTGAGGTGCGAAAGGTCGCCGACCTCGTCGATATCGCCCGTGCGGACGCACTTCTGAACGTCGGTAAGGCGCGTGCCCGCGGGGTGCTTTTCGCCGAGAAGATACGGAACGAGCGGATGCATACCCGCCGTCGTAAACAGAACCGACGGATCGTTTTCGGGGATAAGGCTTGCGGAAGGTATTATCTTGTGCCCTTTGCTTTCAAAGAACTTGAGATACATTTCTCTAAGTTGTTGTGCGGTAAGTTTTTTCATCGTATACGTCCTTTTGTTAATGATTTCGGATTATTTTTTTATCAGTTCGTACCCCGACGGGGTGTTTTTGACCATATATCCCATTTCGGATATCTGCGTGCGGAGCGCGTCGGCCGTCGCGTAATCTTTGACCGCGCGGGCGGCTTGCATCTTGTCGGCAAGCGCCACGACCTCGGCGGGGGCCTCTTCTTTTACGGCGTGCTTTTTGAGATATTCCGCCGCGGGAGTTTTGAACAGTCCCAAAAGCGAATACGTTTTTATTATCTTTTCGGTAAGCGCGAGAGCCTTTCCGTCCTTTGCGGCAAGATAGGCCCTGACCTTTTTAAACAGCCCGAAAATATGAGACAGCGCGAGCGCGGTATTGAAATCGTCGCTCATGGCGTCGTCGAAGAGTTTATCCACGTCGGTCGGCTCGGTATCGTCCTTTGTAAGCCCGCTCGTTTCGACGTCGGAAATTATCTTGTAGAAAGCGCCGACCTGTTTTTCCGCTTCGGGGAAAAGATCGTCGGTGATATTAATGTCGTTACGATAAGACGTTGAAAGGAGAGCGAACTTTACGGCGTCATTGCTGTATTTATCCATAAGATCGGATAAAAGGAGCGAATTGCCCAAAGATTTACTCATCTTCTGCCCGTTTACCTTGATGAGCCCGTTGTGTATCCAATACTTGACGAAACGTTTACCGGTAAGCGCCTCCGTCTGGGCTATCTCGTTTTCGTGGTGCGGGAAGATAAGGTCCCTGCCGCCGCCGTGGATATCTATCTGCTCGCCGAAAGCAACGCGGTTCATCGCCGAACACTCTATGTGCCAGCCGGGGCGACCTTTGCCCCAGGGCGAATCCCAGAAAATTTCACCCTCTTTTGCAGCCTTCCACAGCGCGAAGTCCAAAGGAGAATTTTTCTGTTCGTCGTTTTCTATACGAACGCCGTCGAGCATATCGTCCGTTTTGCGGTTGGAAAGGCAGCCGTACCCGCCGAAACTGTCAACGGAAAAGTACACGCTGCCGTCCTTGGTGGCGTAGGCGTGGCCGCTCTCGATGAGTTTTTTCGTAAAATCTATAATATTGTCGATATTTTCCGTCGCCTTGAGCCAGATATCGGGATCGTCCACGTCGAAACGACGCATCACGGCGTCGATCTTTTTTATCATCATCGCGGCGTAACGGTCGGCGGGGATACCCGTTTCTTTGGATTTATTGATTATCTTATCGTCAACGTCGGTATAATTACGGGCGTAAGTCACGTCGTAACCGACTTTTTTCAAAAACTTACGAATGATATCGTAAATGAGCGCCTGATAGGCGTGGCCTATGTGCGCTTCGCCCGAAACGGTTATCCCGCAGGCGTACATATTGACTTTGTTTCCGTTCATTGGAACGAAGTCTTCTTTTTGTCTGGTCAAAGTATTATAAATTTTCATATTTTTCGCCGGCAGCAGACCGAACGTTTGGCCCGCAACATTCCAAATGTATAGATAATTTTAACATAAATAGCCGTATTTAGCAAATAAATTTAAGCCTTTTATCTTTTAGATAAAAAAATTATTGCAAAATTTTGTCCTTTGATATATAATAAACGAAGAAATTTCAATTCGGACGGTAAAATTATGTTAGATATCAAGCTCATTTCGGATGATCCGCAATACGTAAAAGAAGCTCTTGCCAAAAAAGGGTGCGAAGTGGACTTTACCGAACTTCTTTCCTGGGTGGCCGAAAGGAAAAAGCTCCTTCAGGAAGTCGAACAGGACAAGGCGCAGAGAAACAAAGTCTCCGCAGAGATACCCAAACTCAAAAAACAGGGGCTGCCCGTTGACGACATTTTCGCCAAAATGCGCGCGCTCGGCGACGCCATAACCGAAAAGGACGCCAAGGTCAACGAAGTCAACGACAAAATTTTCAACTTTATAGCCAAACTCCCGAATATCCCCGACGACGACCTTCTTCCCGGTGAAAAGGAAAACAATCAGGTGGTAAAAGTGTTCGGCACAAAACCCGAATTTTCTTTCGAGGCCAAAAACCACGTCGATCTATGCACGGACCTTAAGCTTATCGATTACGAACGCGGCGTCAAGCTTTCGGGCGGCGGATACTGGCTGTACCGCGGCGACGGCGCAAGGCTCGAATGGGCTTTATTAAACTTCTTCATTTCCGAACACTTAAAAGACGGTTACACGTTTATTCTTCCCCCGCACATGCTCGGATATAACTGCGGGTTCGGCGCGGGGCAGTTCCCGAAGTTTGCCGACGAGGTGTATTGGGTAGAAGACGCCGACGCCGACGACAAGAAAAAACAGCGCTTTATGCTCCCCACCGCAGAGACCGCGCTCGTCAATATGTACGCCGGTGAGATCATCGACGAAAGCAAACTGCCGATGAAGTTCTTTGCGTATACCCCCTGCTATCGTAAAGAGGCCGGCAGCTATCGCGCCGAAGAACGCGGTATGATAAGAGGGCATCAGTTCAACAAAGTGGAAATGGTGCAGTACGCTCACCCCGACCACTCCAAGGAAGCTTTCGAGGAACTCGTAAATAAAGCCTGCTCGCTCATGGAAAAACTGGGGCTTCATTTCAGGCTTTCCAAACTCGCCGCCGGCGACTGTTCGGCGTCCATGGCGAGAACGTACGATATCGAAGTATGGATACCGAGCATGGGCATTTATAAAGAAGTCAGCTCCGTTTCCAACGCCAACGACTATCAGGCGCGCCGCAACAACACGCGCTATAAAGGCGCCGATAAAAAGACGGGCTACGTTCACACTTTAAACGGCAGCGGGCTGGCAACGAGCAGAGTTTTCCCCGCGCTCATCGAGCAATACCAGAACGCCGACGGCAGCGTGACTATTCCGGAAGTCTTAAGGCCGTTCATGGGCGGACAAGAGCTTTTAAAATAAGCTCATAATTAACAAATAAGTCCGCGTATAACGCGATTATCACAAGTTTTTCATAAAAATCGACCTCGCCGAAAAGCAAGGTCGATTTTCATTTGATCCATCGATTTATACCGTCTGTCAAGCTTTCGTGATACTGTCGTCGATTTTTATATAACAGTCGATATTTAATCCGATCGTTCGACGTTGGTGAAATCGCTTGCATAATCTCGCCGTTTATGATACAATCGTTTTATGAAATACGATCTTTATATGTTTGATTTCGATTTGACTATAGGCAACAGCGCTGCCGTTTCGACGATGATCTACGAAAGAGCTTGCGCATCGCTCGGCTATGAATTTGATAAGACGAAGATATTTTATCACCTTGGCATAGCCGTTGAAACGACTTACGAAGAGATCACGGGCGGCGTTGCCGGCGACGATAATTACAAAAAGTTCCTTGCGGCGTTTTTAAAAGCCATTGACGACACTTTTACCGGCGTCGAGCTATACGACGACGTTAAGTCGTGTTTCGAGCGAATAAAAGCCGACGGCAAAAAGGTGGCGATAGTTACCTCGCGCAAGATGTCGGCGATGAACACCGCTTTTGAAAAATATCCCGACGTCAAAGAGCTTATAGACGTGTTTATCACCACCGATTTTACCGAAAGCAAGCCTTCGCCCGATCCTATGTTCAAATGCCTTGCCGCAACTAACGTCAAAGCCGAAAACGCCGTATACGTCGGCGACGCGAAAAACGATTACCTGTCCGCGACCGCCGCAGGCGTTGACTTTATCTACATTAACAGGGAAGGAAACGTAAAAGAAAAAGGCGCGATAACGAGGCTCAAAGAGCTTATTTAACTACTTCATAAAAAAATACGCGGGCTGTTGCAAATCGGCTTTATCGACTGCAACAGCCCACTTTTATACTTAATTAAAAAATACCGAAAAAAGCTATTTACTTATTATATCCTATCTTGAAATAATCGAGCCAGAGCTTGAATTTGTCTTGAGCGATAAGACAGGTATCGCGTAGATAACCGCGTTCGCTGATCCACTCGTTCAAACCGCGATAATAGAAAAGTTTAAGTTCCTCGTCTATAATAAACGGCACTATATCGTTGCGTAAACATTCCTTAAAGAGAATAAGCCTGCCCACTCTGCCGTTTCCGTCCTGAAAGGGGTGGATACTCTCGAAACGGTAATGAAAGTCGAGTATATCGTCAAACGTTTTAGTTTTTGTCGCATTGTAATCGGCAATGAGTGCTTTCATTTCGTCCGAAACTTTTTCCGGCGATACGGTCTCTTTTCCGCCGACTTCGTTCGGAAATTTTTTATATTCGCCGACGTTAAACCAACTTTGCCTACTGTCGCTCGTTCCCGTTTTAAGTATTCGGTGCAGTTCTTTTATAAGTGTTTCCGACAGCGGTTTATTTACCGTTTCCAGAACGCGATCTATACAGCGGAAGTGGTTGGAAGTTTCCACTATATCGTCCACGTTTACCGCGGTGCTGTCAACGCCTATCGTGTTCGTCTCAAAAATATATCTCGTCTGGTCGTGGGAAAGTCTGCTGCCTTCTATGTGATTTGAATTATACGTAAGTTCTATCTGAACTTTATGATATATCCCGCCCGAAACCCGTCCGTTTTTCTCTGCCTGTAAAATTTCAAGCAAAGTAGTGGGCGCGGATTGTTTTTTGTTTACGCGGTCTGGCTTTACGGCGTTTTCGGGTATATTCCAAGTTTTGCCCGTTAAAAATGCACCGTCTATTTTACCGAGCGTGCAATAATTCCTTACGCTACGTTCCGAAATATTCCATTTTTTTGCGATTTCCGCTACCGATAAAAATTTCATACTGAAAGTATAGCATATTATCGGCAAAAAAGCAAGCAAAACAATAGCGCAAAAATGCGGTTTTTGCCGATAGCGGCAATTTCTTGTCGTATCAAGTACGATAAACGAATTCGTGCGGGTAAAGCAACGGGCGATCGACTTTTTCCGACGGAAAACATTTTATAACGTAAAGGGCTGTCGCAAGTCGATTTTTATCAACTTGCGACAGCCCCGTGTTTTTATCGATCGGCCGATATCAATATCGGTTATCAATAATTGTTGGGAATATCGAAGTATGCGCCGCCTCTTTCAAAGAACATTTCCCAAAGCCCTTCGTAATAGCCGTGGTGTTCGGGGTGCGTGCAACCGTCGAGCGCAACATCTATTTGCGCGTCAGTCCAACCGGTAGAAGCGGTGTAACAACCGCGGATATAGTTGATGACCTCGGAAGAAGCCACGTCCATAGCGATGCGATACACACGCGTATGCCCGTTTGCGGTAACGGCCTTGAAATAATAGTATACGGTATAAGTATAATACGTAAATCTCGAAACCGATTTCCTCGTTTCACTCTTCGACATAGGAGCGAGAGTCAAAACGGGGTTACCGTCGGCGTCGTACGTTGCGACCTCGTCCCCAATCGTCTTGAACGTATTGTAGCCGGGGAGATCTTCGTGGAAAGTAACGGTTATGGTGCCGGTGGGGTTGTCGTCGGCGTCAACGTCGTGGTGCCATTCCATGATGCCCGCAAAAGTACCGTATTCGCTCAGATGCAAAATTTCGTAACATTCGCCGACGACGACGTCTCTCGTAGTTCTTTCAAGATAACCGTCGGACCTATTATAGCTGTAATCGGAAATAACGTCGTCCGCGCCGTGCTGGAGCATCCAGTTGTCTTTTGCTTTGACTGCGAATTCGCTGCCGTCGATAAAGTCGATCGTGACGAGGCTTGCGAGCGTAGTGATATCGTTACCGTTATAGAGGAAGTTATCGTGATACGTCTTGGCCTCTGCTTCGTCTTTAAACTGCGCGTTGAACGCCTCGGTAATGAATTCGTCGTACGTCGTATAAACTACCAGGAGTTTAAGATAGACCTTATCGGTATCGTCGCTCATCGAAACGGAATGAACGTTGCCGCCCGTAAGTTTGGTAAGAGAACCGTCGTTATTCCTTATATAGAGCGTATACGCGCTGTGGAGCGTATAGGTCCAATCGAGGGTGACGTAGTGGAGTATTGCGTCTTCGCCGTAAGTCAGAGTCATTTCATAGCAGGGCATGACCACGCGCAGACCGCGTTCGAAGATATAGCCGAAAGTCTCGTCGTAAAGGCCTTTTTTAGTGCTGTTTTCTATAGCGACGCCGTCTACCTTGCCGTGAAGCATCTGATATTTGACCTCTTCGCCTTTATCCTTGCCGCCGTCTTCCTCAATGGTCGGGAAGTAATAGGACGCGGAAGAAGCGTAAACGTCGGGATCGTAACTGTCTTTAAGCGAAAGACCGATGGTAAGTACGTCGTTATCGAAACCGTTTACGGGCGCATGCATTCTTAAGAACCAGGAAGCGACAAATTTGAAATCAACGTTCCAATAGTCTTCGATAGTCGTGATATCGTCGTTAGTCTTTACGAAAGAAACTTCCCACTCGCCGGGCATATTCCAGTCGATGCTGTCGAACAAATACATATCGTCCGCATAGTAAAAGTAAACGACTTTATATTCGCTCTTATCGAGCAAACGATAAGAAGAATTGATCTCGTTACCGTCGTCGTCGATATCGCTCACGTTGTCGATATAGATCATCGCAACGTCCACTTGGTCAAGGTCGAATTTCGGAGTGCCGTCGGCAACGAGGTATTCTCCGCCGCCGTAGCAATACGGGCCCATTATAGTAATATTATTGACGTAATCGTCTTCCGGCAGAGCCTGAGTTTCGGTCGCGCCGCAACGCATACAACTACGTTGCGATACGCCGTCGGCTAAAGCCGTGGGTTTGGTCACGACTGTCCATTCGTCCCAATCGTGGCCGATAGGATCGGTCGTTCTCGTATCGAGCGTTACGCCGCAGACGGAGCAGGTGAGTATTTCCGTGCCGCCTTCCGTGCAGGTAGCGGCAACGCTTACTTGCCAGCCGCCTTCTTTATGCCCCGTAGCGGGGAGAGTACGCGTTTCGGTCGCGCCGCATTCGGCACAAGTCATCACGGCAACGCCCGTTTCGGTGCAGGTGGGAGCTACGGTCGTTACCGGAGCGCCATAACTATGACCGAAAGGATAACCTTTTTCTTCATACACTTCGCCGCAGACCGTACAAGTCTTGTAAGCGTAATAGCCTTCCGTGCAGGAACCTGCGTTTACTACCACCGTTTCGCCCCAGGTGTGGCCGACGTAGTAGATGGTGGCAGCCTCCATACGGACGTGGTCGGAGTCGGTACTGTATCTGTACTTATAACCGTTGGTAGTGCAGGTGGCGGGAACTTCGACTTCCCAGTCGCCCGCGGTGCGGCCTTCGAGGGTTATCGGATCTTCAAACTCACGCAGTGAGCAACGCGTACACATACGGCTCCATTGATATTGCTGCGGTTGACTACCGCTGCCGGTGCCGCCCGTGCCGCCAATTCCGCCGTCCGCGCCGCCGCCGCTCGAATAAGCGTACATTTCCCAGATAGTCCAGTTATGACCGTAAGCTGCCAATTCGCGGCTTTCGGCGACCTGATAGCAGACCGTGCAGTATCTAACTTCAAGCCCCGTATCGGTGCAGGTGGGATGAACGCGTATATACCATTTGTCTTCGGGAACGTGTTCGCCCGTGGCGGGAGTATTTTCTTCTTCGACTATTCTGCCGCAGACAGTACACTTTCTATAGCGATATCCGTCAATGCCGCAGCTCGGCTCGTTTACCACTACCCAATCACCGAGGACGTGTTCGCCCGTGGCGGGAATGGTCTCGATTTTCCAAAGATGGCATACGGTGCATTCCTGATATTTGGTACCGGACATACTGCAGGTCGGCTCGGAATAGACTACCCATTCTCCGCTGTAAGTGTGTTCGCCCGTTTCGGGGATAGTTTCGTTGACTACGTTTTTAAAGCATATCGTACAATATTTATATCTGTAACCGGTAGTGCCGCAAGTCGGTTCGGAAATAACCTGCCAATCGGTAAGTACGTGTTCGCCGCCGAGAGCGGGTATGGTTTCTACAATCTTTGCTCCGCACTTAACGCAGAACGAGTGTTTCAAACCTTCTTCCTGACAACCGGGCCTGACGTCTTCCGTCCATTCGCCTGGGATGTGAGCCGCGGGAAGTATCTCGTATTCGAGGATTTCGTTGCAGGCAGTACATTTTTTATACCTCTTGCCCGGGGTGGTACAGGTGGGCTCGGAGTCGATTATCCAATCGCTCGGAGTATGTTCGTGGGGCGTTTCTCCGCCGCCGAGAGTTATTCCGCAGCGGTCGCACTTGCCGTCTTTGTTCTCGTCGATATGACCGAGAGCTTCCGTCTCCTGTTCTTCCGCAAAACCGCATTCGCATTTGCGTTCGAGAGTGCCTTTTTCGGTGCAGGTAGCCGCTTTAACGACGTACCATTCGCCGAAGCTATGTTCGTGAGGCGTTTCTCCGCCGCCGAGCGATATTCCGCAGCGGTCGCACTTGCCGTCTTTATTTTCGTCGATATGGCCGAGAGCTTCGACTATCCTCGTTTCTATTTCGCCGCAGGAACAAACGCGCATTTCCATAGCGCTTTCCGTGCAGGTCGGCAAAGAGCCGTTCATCGGCATCCAGTCGCCGAAGCTATGTTCGTGGGGCGTTTCTCCGCCGCCGAGAGTTATTCCGCAGCGGTCGCACTTGCCGTCTTTGTTCTCGTCGATATGACCGAGAGCCGCAATTTCGCGTTGTTCCATAACGTCATAGCAGACCGAGCAATACCGAACTTCAAGTCCCGTAGCGGTGCAGGTGGGATAAGTGCTGGTCCTCCATTCGCCGGGGGTATGTATGCCCGTGGCGGGGATATCTTCGAATTCCCAAAGATGACATACGGTACATTCGTGATATTTCGAGCCCTTCGTGATGCAGGTCGGTTCAATGGAAACGATCCATTCGTCACTGTAAGTGTGTTCGCCCGTGGCGGGGATATCTTCGTGTACCACGACTTTATAGCAGACCGTACAATATTTATATCTGTAACCGGTCGTTCCGCAGGTCGGTTCGGAAAGGATTTGCCAATCGGTAAGAACGTGTTCGCCGCCGAGAGCGGGAATGGCCTCGACTATCTTCGCTCCGCACTTAACGCAGAAAGCGTGTTTCGTGCCTTCTTCTTCGCAATTGGGCTGAGTATCAACAGTCCATTCGCCGGGGGTATGAGCCGCGGGGAGGATCTCGTATTCGAGAATTTCGTTACAGGTAAGACATTTTTTATACCTCTTGCCCGGGGTGGTGCAGGTGGGTTCGGAGTCGATTATCCAATCGCTCGAAGTATGTCCGTTGCCGAGAGCGGGGATAGTTTCGGTCTCTTTGCCGCCGCACTTGGAACAAGTTCTTTCTTTAAGCCCCGTTTCCGTGCAGGTAGCGGCTTTCGTGGTCTTCCATTCGCCGAAGGTGTGACCGGTCGCCGGTATGGTTCCGGTAGCGATAATGGTATGGCAAACGGTACATTCCTGATGGCTGACACCTTCTTTTTCGCAAGTGGCGGGAACGTCTTCTTTCCATTCGCCGGGGGTATGTTCGCCGGTAGCTGATATGACTTCCGTCTCTTTGGCGCCGCAAGCGGAACATTCTCTTTCTTTAAGGCCGCTTTCATTGCAGGTGGCGGCTTTCGTGACCGTCCATTCACCGTAGATATGGCCGAGAGCGGGGATAGTTTCGGTAGCGATCGTGGAGTGGCAAACGGTACATTCCTGATGACGCGAACCTTCCGCGGTACAAGTGGCGGCAGCGTCTACTATCCATTCGCCGGGGGTGTGTTCGCCGGCGGCGGGGATAACTGCCGTTTCCGTTTCTTCGCACACGGTACAAGTCCTTTCTTTTGAACCGTCGGCAACGCAGGTGGGCGCGGCTACGGTCTCCCATTCGCCCCAGGCGTGGCCGGTGGCGGGAACGACTTCGGACTCTTTGACGGTCTCGCCGCAAGCTTTACATACGGTGTGGCCTACGCCGTCTTCGGTACAAGTAGCGGGCGTATCTACCACGAGTTCTTCGGTGTGGTGATGCTTGGGCGCTATGATAAACACCGAGAAATCTTCTACGGTGAACGTCAGTTTGTCGCCGTCGACCGTCGGGATTATCTGCGTGGCTTTTCCGTCGTGAATGTGGAAGATGACGTACTCGTCGAGCGGGAGCGCCGCGGATTTAAGCTCTATGCTCACCGTGACGGGCGTGCCCGGTTCTACCTTTTCGCCGTCTTTGACGATAGATATATCGACCGCGTACGTCGTGGCGCCGTCGTCGATATAGTAACCGTCTTTAACGGTTTCGAGGACCATGTCCTTGATGTCGTCCTCGATGGGCGCAAGCGAAAGCTCGGCGCCTTCTTCGATGCCCGTTACTTCAACGGCGCAGGGAATCTTTTCAAGGATGTCTTCCATGTCTTTGCTGTCTATCGTCGTGCTGCCGCCGCCCTTGCCGCATGCGGTCAACGCAAGCGCCAAAGCGAACAGTATGCTCAAAAACAGCAATGCTTTTTTCTTCATATAGTTTCTCCTTTTTAAAAAATTTTTTATGCTTTTATAACAAAACGACGTCGGATAAACGCAGGGCTTTAATTTCCCTTTCGCCTATTCAACGCCGTTGATTTTTATATATAAATTCGTATGCGTACGGTGCGCTTTGCAGCGCTTAGTATAAGTATGTCGGGCTTGTTCGTTGCAATGCGCAAAAAGACAGTAGCCGTGTACGCCGACAACACGCCTTTCGTTTTCACCGTAAGTAACCATCGTCATACACATAACGCCCGCTCAAAAAACCTTTCTTTAAATAAGATATTATATATTATATCATAATCTTTTATCATAATCTTTTTTATAATTCAAGCTATTTTGCAAATGTTTTTTTTGCAATTTTTCCAAGGGCGGTAAAAAGTATATAAAAAAGGTCAATCTTTCAGATAGCTTTAGGTACGATAAATACGCCGTCTTTTTTGTAACACGCGCCGTGACTTGTCAAAAGCATTTTGAATTTCGGCGTTTTGAAAGAATTCGTTTCGGCGTTTTGAAAAAACGAACGAAACCTTGCGTTAAAGCTACCTTGAGTAAAAAAGAGCCGGCGCAGGCGGCGGCTATACGATAAAGTCGGGAAAGCACGGCCTTCCCGACTTTATCGTATAATTACGTTACGACGATAATACGCGCGGCGGGGCAAAGCCTCGGCGCGCGTATATCATATCGTTCACGATATATCATATTGCAACGCAATATATCATACCGCAACGCGGTACACCGTTCCGCTTCAGCGGACTTCATACCCTGCCCCGACGATAGCATCTTTTACCGCAGTTTCGTCGGTGCCGTCTTCCATAACGACCGTGGCGGTCTTTTTCGTTCTGTCGGCAACGCAGGACTTGACGCCCTTTACCGCCTCGACGGCGTTTTTAACGTGCATTTCGCAATGAGCGCACATCATACCTTCTACGTTGTAAACTTTTTCCATAATTATCTCCTTCGGCGTTATATCGCCCGCAAAATTATTATCTTTTTCTTCAACGGCAAGCGTGCATTTTCCCTCGCAGGAAGCGGCATATCCTTCGGGTTTGACTCTGTTTAATCGCAACGCGTTCGTCACTACGAACATGCTCGACAAGCTCATTGCCGCCGCGGCTATCATAGGATTAAGCGTTATTCCGGCAAATGCAAGCGCCCCGCCCGCTATCGGTATGCACACCACGTTATATATAAACGCCCAGAACAAATTTTCTTTAATGTTTTTGAGCGTTTTTTTGGACAATCCGAACGAAAACGCGAGGCTAGTAAGGTCGTTCATCAACACAACGTCCGCACTGTCGACCGCCACGAACGAACCGCCTGACACAGCCATTCCGAGATCGGCCTCTCTTAAAGCCACCGCGTCGTTCACGCCGTCGCCCACCATGGCGACTGTACGATCGGCTTTAAGTTTTTTGACGATCTCTCGCTTGTCGTCGGGCATCACGTCGGCGAATACGTCGGCTTTATCTATGCCTACGCGCTCGGCTATAGCGTTTGCCGTAAGATAATTGTCGCCCGTTAGCATATAAGGCGTTATGCCTTGCTTTTTGAGATACGCGACCACCGCCGCCGCGGAAGATCTTTCCTTGTCGGCAACGGCGATAACTCCCAAAAGCTTATTGCCGTAAGCAAAGTAAAGCGGAGTCTTGCCTTCGGCGGCGAACCCGTCCACCGAAAAGCCGGTTATATCCACGCCGTTTTCTTTCATCAACGCGGCGTTTCCGCCTAAAGCAGTAACCCCGTTTATCTTGCCCGACAAACCGCGCCCGGGAAGTGAAATAAACTCTTCTACGTTTACGGTATCCGCCTGTATGCCGTTGGTTATAGCTACGGAAAGCGGGTGCTCGCTCATCTTTTCGAGCGACAAAGCTATCCTTTTAAAATAGTCTTCGGCAACGCCCGATGCGGGCAGAACGTCCGTCACCGCAGGCATACCGACGGTAAGCGTGCCCGTTTTGTCGAGTACGACGGCGTTTATCTTACCGGCGGTCTCCAAACTTTCGGCGTTTTTATACAGCACGCCGTGCTTTGCGCCGACTCCGCTCCCGACCATTATGGCAACGGGCGTAGCAAGCCCGAGCGCGCACGGACAGGAAATAACGAGTACGGCGACCGCGCGCTGTAAACTTATCGAAAGCCCCGCGCCGACCAAGAGCCATATTCCGAAAACCGCGAGCGCAACGCCTATGACCGCCGGGACGAATATACCCGCCACTTTATCGGCAAGTCGGGCTATCGGTGCTTTCGTCAGGTTGACGTTTTTGACGAGTTCGAGTATTTTATTGAAAGCGGTATCTTCGCCGACCTTCGTCGCCCGCGCGGTGATGCGCCCGTTAAGATCAATAGTAGAAGCCGAAATATAGCTCCCGACCGTCTTGTCTACGGGTATGCTTTCGCCCGTAAGGTAAGCCTCGTTTACCGAGCACGCCCCCGTTAAGACCTCTCCGTCGACGGGTATCTGCTCGCCCGTTTTAACGACGAACACGTCGCCGACTTTGACTTCTTCCGCGGGAACGAGCCTTTCCGTTTCGCCCTCCAAAAGAGTGGCCGTTTTAGGTGCAAGGCTCAATAAGCTTTGGTAAGAATCGGTCGTTTTCTTTTTGGAATGGCTTTCGAGAGTTTTCCCGACGGTCACGAGCGTCACTATCATCGCCGCGCCCTCGAAATAGAGATCGTGCAGCATGTGCGCCGCGTGAGCGCCGTTTATATAAGCTATAAGGATAGAAACGGTGACGTATGCGCTGTATAAAAAGCTTGCGCCGCTGCCGAGCGCCACGAGCGTATCCATATTCGGCGACAGACGTATCAGGGCTTTAAAACCGCTTACGAAAAATCTGCCGTGGATCATCATCACGGCAAGCGCCAACGCCATTTCGAGGAACGCGCACGCGACCACTCCCGCGCCTTCGGATAAAAAGGCCGGCAGTTTCAAGCCTATCATGTGTCCCATGGAAACGTACATCAGAATAAGCAGCAAAACTATGCTTATTATTAGCTTCGTCAATAAAGACGCCGTTTCTTTGTCCTTTTCCGACGTATTTACCGCACGCTTGAAGGCCGTCGCTTTGTATCCTGCGGCGGTAACGGCGTTTATTATCGCCTCTTCCGTGCAAGGAGCGGCAAATGTTACCGACATTTCGTTCGTCAAAAGGCTTACTGTCACTTCGGTCACGCCTTCAAGTCGCGAGACCGATCTTTCCACGCGCGCCACGCACGCCGAACAGCTCATGCCCGTGACGGAAAATTTTTCTTTCAACATTATTCTCCAACGATGATCCGGCGCGGTTTTTTGCGGTCATAGTGCCGCTTTTACTTTAACGCGCTTATATCCCGCGCGCATTAAACCGCTTTACCGTATTATAATTATACAATAAAAGCCGACGTTCGTCAAGAGCTTGAAAATGTAATATGAATGATTTTTCATATAATTATTTTATAAAAAAATCGTTTTTCTATTGATTTTTTGCCCGTTTTGTTATAAAATTACAGTATGGCAACAAGCGGAAAGATAAGGGAACCCAAACAAGAGCGTTCCATCGAAACCAAGAAAAAGATAATAAACGCAGGCTACGAAGTGTTTTCTTCCGTCGGGTATTACGGCACCAACACCGCGGAAATAGCCAAAGCGGCGGGCGTATCGACGGGTATCGTGTACGGATATTTTAAAGATAAACGCGATATACTTTTATGCGTGCTCGATATCTATATCGACAACGTGACCAAGCCTTTGTATTCGCTTATGGCGGACTTTACCTTGCCCATCGGCATTGAAGACCTCGCCCCCGCGGTCGTCGACGAAGTGATCAAGATACACGAAACCAATTCGCGCATACATAACACGCTTCACTCGCTCGCCGCCACCGACGACGGCGTGAACGCAAGGTTTTCCGAGCTTGAACACAAGATGACCACCAAGCTTTCGGCGAAACTCAATCACCTCGGCATCGATAAACCCGATATGTTCGAGCGCGTCCACCTTGCGATGAATATCGTGCAATCGTTCGCGCACGAATACGTTTTCGATAAACACCAGTATATAGATTATCCCAAAATGCGCGATATCGTATGCAACAGCATAATCAAACTGTTCGTCTGATAAAAAATCGTTATTAAAGCCCCGATACGTCGACTTGATCGGGCAAAAACTCATTTAAAAAACGAAAAAAGCTTTTTTGCGCCGCGCTTGATATAAAGCGCGGCGTTTTCCGTAAGAAAAAAGCCGTTTGACTTAAAATCGGCAAAAAACGCCGAATATTATTCAAAACCGTTTATATTTTAAGATAATTTAAGTAAAAAATATACGCGCTATAGCATTTTCGTTGCGTAAAATCCATTGACATAATCAAACTATTTAAGTATAATAAATGTGTATGACTTTCGGACGGGCGGCTTTTGGCGGCGCGAAAAAAGCCTTGAAAAAGACGCTGCTACCCGACGGTCAAAAGAAACGAGATCAACCGGAGTTATTATGCCTGAAAATACCAATAATCCAAATGAAAAAACCGTATCCTTAAAGGAAGCCGCCGTCATATTGAAAGATATGTTCGGTCTTTCCGAACGGGAATTTGCCGAACTCGACGAGGCGCTTATAAAAGACCTTGCCGCCGATGCCGGCTTGACGATAGCGGAAACTCCCGCGGAAGAGGTTCAGCCCGAGGCAGTTGAAGAACAACCCGTCGAAGAGGCTCAACCCGAGGCAATTGAAGAACAACCCGTCGAAGAGGTTCAGCCCGAGGCGGTTGAAGGACAACCCGCGGAAGAGGTTCAACCCGAGGCAGTTGAAGAACAGCCCGTCGAAGAGGCACAACCCGAGGTAGTTGAAGAACAGCCTGTCGAAGAGGTTCAACCCGAGGCAGTTGAAGAACAACCCGTTGAAGAGGTTCAGCCCGAGGCAGTTGAAGAACAACCCGTTGAAGAGGTTCAACCCGAGGCAGTTGAAGAACAACCCGTTGAAGAGGTTCAGCCCGAGGCGGCTGAAGAACAACCCGTTGAAGAGGTTCAACCCGAGGCGGTTGAAGAACAGCCTGCGGAAGAGGTTCAACCCGAGGTAGCTGAAGAACAGCCTGCCACAGAAGCTCAAAGCGAAGAAGCCGAGAACGAAACCGAGGAAGAATCAGAGGACGACGAGGAGACCGAAGAGGAAGAGCCTGCGGAAGACGAAGAGCCGGAAGAGGAAGAACCCGAAGAACCCGAGGAGCCGGAAGAAACTGCGGCAGAACAGCCCGTTGAAGGAAAAGCGGCGTTCAAGCTTACTCCGCCCGCGAACAACGAAGAGCTTATGGCGGCAATGTGCACCAAGCGTGGCAGAAAGCTTATCTACGCGCCCAAGGAAGTCATTTACGAAAACACGTTTACGGTACTCGGCACGGACAAAAAGAACGAAGAAGACCTGAAGTGCAAAGACGTGATCGACGCATTGATAAAAGCCGGCGACAAGCTCGGATATCTGCAAAAATACGACGGGCTCAAGTCTTCGGAAATAAAAGAAGAATACGAGAACGACACCGTTTACGAGTACGCCGAGCAGGAATTCAGAAAAGCCGGTCTCATCTACGACGGAAACAAGATAAAAGTGTACGTCTACGATTGGGACGGCAAGGCTTGCCACCACGTCGGATATATCGACGAAGTCGCGGCGGCGGACGTTATCAAATATCTTTCCGATAAAGAAAAGTATTCCTTCGCGCTCAACGCCATTATCACGGGCGGCAAAGGAAAGCACGTTATAAAAGACGAAAAAACGGGCAGGATAACCGTTGAAAAGATAAAAGACGGCGTTATCGGCATCGAAATGGACGTCAATATTCTCAACAGAAAAGACTGATACCCCCGCGAACAAAAAGCCGTTGATTTCGCAGACTGCAAACCGCAGACCGCTTGCGGTCGAGCAGTCTTCGACTGCCAACATGATTATAAATTTACGCCATTATAAATTTACGCCGAGAGGCGTAGGCGGAATTTACTTTCGCCGTAAAGCGCCTCACGACCACAAGTCTAACGACTTTTTCTTGCGTTAACAAGAAAAAGTGTTAATTAAATTACGCCGAGAGGCGTAGGCGGAATTTACTTTCGCCGTAAAGCGCCTCCGACCACAAGTCTAACGACTTTTTCTTGCGCTAACAAGAAAAAGTGTTAATTAAATTACGCCGAGAGGCGTAGGCGGAATTTACTTTCGCC
>JAFZXN010000012.1 GCA_017616695.1 Clostridia bacterium
AAGAACTGCTCGACAAAGTTCTCGATCCGTTCTCGATGACGGAAAACAAGTGATTTTGCAGACTGATGTCTATAAAAAAATTCGCAATTTGCAATTTGCAATTCGCAAATTCGGTCAGGCGACCTGACGGTCGCCGAAAATAAATATTATATATGTTTTATTTAAAAAACGCTCGGGCGGCAAATGCTGCCCGAGCGTTTTAAAGTTACGGCGTTATCAATAAGTTTCGTTTGCGCCGTAGTAGTTGAATATGAGCGCCATTCTCGAATAATAGAGATAAAGCTGATTGCCCGAGAAGATAAGATCGGTAGGATCGGTTATCTGATAAGGCGTCTGCGTACCGAAATCTATAGACATAAGACCTACGTTGGGGTTAAGGAAAGCCATACCGCCTGCGGACGTCATAAATATCGGGAGCTGGTTATTGATGCCCAAAACGGCTTCGATATACATAGACGCCATGGTATTGGTCTGGAAGTTGTCCCAAGGATGAGTATAGGTACCGAAATCCATCGGGAGAGCAGGATCGTCTTCTGCAAACTTACCGGATATCTTCGTGCTGCTTACAGCCTCGGCTTCGCCCGATTTATAAAGCGCTACGAAGTCGATGAAGAACAACGTGCCGTCGCCCGTTTCACGAGTTTTGACGAAAGAACGACCGAACGGCTGGAAACCGGCGTTCAAACTTACTATCTGCGCAACGATACCGCCGGCATTATACATATTGAACCAAGCTTCCTGACCTGTAATATACGAATGGATATTGCTGTTTATAACGGTCACGCAGCTCGGAGTACCGCCGTCAGGATCGGAAGGATCAACGTGGTCGACTATCATAGCGGGGCCGCCCGCTCCGATGATCTCACTGTCTTTTATAACAACGTCTTCCGCGCCCCAAGCATAGATAAGGCAGTCGAACGCGTCGTAAGCTTTACAGCTGTCGATCGTATAATTAACGCTCGTTATATCGGGGAAATAGTTGATTATAAAGGAGTTGGAAATATTGTTGTAAGCGGTAAAAGCTACGTTCGTGGCTTTATGCATTATCATGCCGCCGGCTTTGTTGATGTTTTCTTCCTTGGGAGCGTTACCGATAAGGTTAACGTCCTGCATCGTGGAAGAGGTGTCGTTCAAGCCAACTTGCTCGCACTGGAAGTGTATAAGTCTCGAATGCGACTGGAAAGTCGAACCTTCATCAACGATCTCACGTTCGGGACGAATAATAAGAGGAAGCTTTGAGCAGTCGATAGTGAAATAGTTACCGTAAATACCGAAAGAGTCGTTCGGACCGAATTCTCTTACGTAAATGCCGGCTCTGTCTTTCATGGTGCCGATAACTCTGTCGTAATCGGCGTCGGAGGGCGTAACGTCTTCGTCATCGTCGCTATAAAAATAAGCAGCGGGGATATCGTCGGTGGTGACGACCATATTCTTATGAAGAATTATGGCCGCGTTCACGGTGGCGGTAAGGCCGTTAGCTTCTTTATAAGCCTTCCAAGCGGCGTTAAAGGGAGCGTTTTCGGGCAAGCTGCCTTGTTCGTTGCTGATATAAGAAAGCTCTTTTTCGTCGTAAACGTTATAACCGTCGATGACTTTGATCTCAAGAGTCTGCTTATAAGCGGCGTCCGTAAGCTGTTTTGCGGTCAAGCCTTCGGGGTAAACTTCGAGCTTGAAACTGCCGCCGATAGCGTCTGCGGTGAAATCAACGGTGCAGTTTTCTGCGTCAACGGCCTCGACGTAAGTCGTAAGGTCTTCGCCTTCCAGAAGGACGTACTGCGTGCCGTTCATAACGTAAACGTTTAAAACGTAATTCCAGGTTTCGGGATTATAGGGTTCGGGGATATCTTCGCCCGCCTTGTAAATTCTGAAAGTTACGCTCGGCTTCATGCTGAAAGCGTTGTCGTCGCCTACGAGATAAGTTCTCGTAAGATCGGCAAATTCGTTTTCTTTTTCTTCTTTTTCGGACTTATTGTTGTTGTAAAGAAGGAAATCGGAATTGGGGCTGACACCCGTGATCAAAATAAGATCCGGTTCCTGCGACGTAGTGCTGTCGTCGGGAGTCGTGCTGTCATCACTCGAATCGGGCGTCTCGTCGGACGTGACGACGGAATCAGAAGTCGTTTCGTCCATTGATGCGTCACTCGCGTTGCCCGAGCCCTTTTTACAAGCCGCGGTAAACATTACGAGAGACGTAAGGCATGCTACCAATAAAAGCAGCAAAGTAATGCGTTTGAATTTCATAATTCACCTCATAAAATTATTTGCAATATTTTATTTATAACGGAAAACGTTTTTATACGTCAACCGTATAATAAATAATCACGATCAGCCAAAACGGCAATTCTAACGAGCATTTTCGCGTTGGAAGCGTTGTCGCTGGCGACTATAAGCACGTCCACCTCGAAAGGTTCTTTGAAAAGGAACGTGGCACTACCGTCGTGGTTATCGGTAAACTCGAACTTTTTGCCCGACAGACGGTCGGAAGACGAGCCTTCGTCGTTCTCGGCAGATCCCGACGAGGAAGTTTCGTCTGCACCCGACTGATAGACGGAATATCTTATATTTGTATTCGTTGCCGTAGGTGGATCGACGCCGAATTTTAAGACGATGCTTACGCCTTTATCGACGTCTTTTAAAGTGAACATTCTCTGAAAAACGTAGGAAATATCGTTCCCGCTGTTATCTTTAAGATTTTTATACGCGGGTTTGGCCGTATTCGCGGTATCGATATCGTAAACGTCGTCCACTACCATCTGACAGACGATCGATTCTACTTTGACCTTCGTGTCGTATATCTTCATCTGCGTTCCGTAAAAGCCGACGACGAAAAACGACGAAACGAATATCACGAGAATTATCAATATTACGGATTTTCTCATAACGTACCATTCGGCAACAAGAGCCGATAATAATCAACTATGTACAAACTTATCAAAATCATTTATGCTTTTACCGACAACAAGCTATTTGTCGTAGTAAAAGGCTTTTATCTTCGAGAAATACATATAAAACGCGGCGGCAAACACCAAAACGCCGATAGCGAACAATTTGACGTAAGCCAAAGTGTATCCGCCTACGTTTATGGGAGCTTCGCCGAGCAATATGAACGAAATAAACGCGTACAATACGGCTATGACAAACGCCGATATCGTAGATATATTCTCGCTTTTCGAGCCTTGCGAGTCGCCCGCGGTCGCTATCTGTTCGTTTAGCGGGTTCATAATGTCGAGCGTCGCCGAAAAGAACGTGTGCCCACATTGAGTGAACGTTAGCCCGAAATAAAGGAGCGCCAGATATCCGAACGAAATATTGGTAAAATATGAAAAGACGATAACGGATATCAGTACGGATACCATAGATCCGATAAGATTTACTATAAATTTAGCAGTCAACGGCCACAAAACGTTTACGGGTTTTGTCTTTTTAATATATGCGGCTCTTCCTTCCGCGCTGAACGCTTTTGCTATCATCGCGTTCGACGCAAGCAGGGGCAACAATATTATAAGAATATTGAACGCAAATACGAGGTTGTCGCCCCTTAAAGACGTGCTGACGAGCGAAAAGACCTTGTTCATCAAAAAGATCATCAAAGGAACGACGATATAAACCGACAAAAAGTTCAAAACGGTGGCTATCGAACGGAAGTTCAGCCGCAATTCCTTTAAAACGAAAGCAAACCACTTGCGGTGCGGAGCGTTTTCCTTTCCTTTAACGCCGAGTTTCTTTTCAAACTCGAAACTCTTTCTCATTATCGAGTAGAAAACGAATTTAGTCGTTACGAAAACGAGCGAGAACAGCACGCCCACCACGCCGAAAAGCGCAAAGAATTTCAGTAGAGTCCACCAGGAATAATAATAGGCTCCGTAAGCCGTCCTTTCGCCGATGAATATGCTGACGAGCTGCTTAAAGAGTATAAATTTCGACTCGAAATTACGTAAAAACGATTGGATACCGGGCTTAAGGTCGGTCTGGTAAAACGAGAAGATATTTATGTTTTCGGGCATTATCGATATAAGCTTGACTATGCCGTACACGATAAGAGCCAGAACTGCCAAAAACACAGTGTATCCGATGACCTTATACCGCATGAAAAATCTTACGACGAACTGCGTGGGTACGGATAGGAGCGCCCCGACCGTTACGGGGATAGCCGCGTAAACGAACATGGGTATCCACATTATCAAAAATACTATCGGCGACAGCATATTGATAGTGACCATGCTTATAACGAAACCCGTCACGAGCGGAAACAGGAGCGAAAAACCGCGGATAAGCTCGTAAATGTAAAATACGAAAAGCTTGGATAAAAACACCACGTTTTCGCCCATCGGAAAAGTTACCAGGACTTTGTTATCGTCGGCGAAATACATTGTTTTCACAAGCCCCGCCGTACACGATATCACCGATAAAAAGAAGAAAAACGTGAGCGTCAATACCATGACCGACGGTATCTCGTCCGCGTAGAATATGACCAAAAGCCTGTCGCAAACGAGTACCAAAAGATAGACCGTCGCAGTTATCACGGCAAACTTGAGGACGGAAAGGACTATCTTTCGTATTAAGGTTTTTACGTCTTTTGCAAACGAGAGATCGACTTTATCTCTCAGCTGCATCATGACGAGCGCACGGAAACGATTCATTTTGCAAATACTTTCATTGACTGATCGACGGGTTTTTCGGCGACAGTTTCGCCTATCGTCTTCATATAGAACTGCTCGAGCGAAGATTGCGATTCGATCTCTTCGAGCGTTTTAACGCATTGCAGCTCGCCTTTTCTTATAATACCGATACGGTCGCAGAGCTTTTCAACGACGTCGATAAGGTGGCTCGAAAAGAACACTATATTACCTTCGGCGGCGTGGCGTCTCATACATTCTTTGACCTGGAAGATACTCGTCGGATCAAGCCCCGTCAAGGGTTCGTCGAGTATCCATATCTTGGGATTATGAACGAGCGCGGAAATAATGGTTATCTTTTGTTTCATTCCGTGAGAATACGTCTTTATCTGGCTGTCGATGGACTCTTCCAGCTCGAAAAGCCTGACGTATTCGGAAATACGCGCGTCCCTATCTTCTTTGGATACCTCGAAGATATCGGCGATATAATTGATATATTCTCTGCCCGTAAGCTTTTCGTAAAGCGCGTAGTGGTCGGGAACGTAACCTATCTGCCGTTTTGACATAACGGGTTGCATGGCGCAATCGTAACCGCAAACGGAAATGCTGCCTTCGGTTATGGGTTGGATGCCGACGATGGATTTTATGATCGTCGATTTACCCGCGCCGTTCGGGCCGAGAAAACCGAAGATCTCTCCGCCGTAGACCGTAAGCGAAACGTCGTGTACCGAATAGTATTTATTCGTGCCGTAACGTTTTGAAAAGTTATTCAATACGAGTGTGGTTCCGGAATTGGGATCCATGGGTTCTTCTATACTCCTTCCGTTGAGCTTTGAAAGCGCGGCGTATTTGTCAAGACGTATTTTTTTGAGTTTTCCTTGCAATTCGCGGTGTTCGGCGGATATCGAGAAGAACAATTCGTAAACGAACCACATTCCGAAACCGAGAATAATATAACTGACGTAATACAATAATTGATACAACGGGTGGAAAACGAATTCTATCCCGCCGATCGTAAACGACGCAGAGAGATTGAATAACTGTTTCGCCCAGCTACCGAGCTTATCGGCAATAAAAGTGCTGTTTATAAAGAAGTAATCGGACTCTTTCCCGAGAGCAGTAAAGTACACGTTGAGAAACAGCACCAAAACGTAATACACAAAAAACCAAAGCATCGACGCCCCGAACAGCTTTATGTTCGGCCGCGTGAACTGCCCGAGAGCCACTATAAGTAGCGGGAAGAAGAACGCGCACCAGTGGTTTATCCAGAACCTGACGAAACCGTAACTCAAAAGGTTTTGCGTTTCCGAATAGTTGGGCATCAGCATTGCGAGTATCGCGCCGAAAACGTTTAAAAAATAGGTGAAGTAGAAAAGCTTTTTCCACTTGAAGATAAGACATATCGGCACGACGTACATTGCCGTATTGCAAAGATGGAACGGCCAGGTGGAAATATCCGTCAACGTTTTGTACGAATAGTCCGCGCTGAACGTTATCATCGTGCCTACGCTTAAATAAATGAGCGCAAAACGAATGACTTTTTCGTCCCTGTTGCGAAGTATAAAGTACATCGACAACGGAATGACGAACATCAAATAGACGAATATCCTGTGCGTCGGGTTAAGATCGTACGCGTAAGTCGTGCCGGGGAGCTTTCCGAAAGTAAATTGCAAAAAGTACGCGGGCATCGTCGCCGCGAGCATACATAGCCCGACGGCTATACCGATAAGGAAATGTTTAACGGCAAAATTACGTTTGTCTTTATAATAGCCTTCGGCTATCTGCTCGCGCCATTTATTTACCGAAACGGCAAGATATGCGCCGCATTCGGTCATAAGCATCGCCATATAGAGGAAACGCGAATCGAAATAATCTTCGTAAGCGCCGTTGGCTACGAGGATATGCACCGCCAGAACGTCGTGTATCTTTTCGACGAAGATAAGACAAAGCACGCTGCCGATAGGAAATACGTACTTTATAAACGCGTCGACGTACCGCATTTTTCCGAAAAACAGGCTCATCGACGCCGTAACGAACATCGTTAAAGACAAAAAGTCGGCAATAAGTAAAAGTATTGAAGAGAATTTGTCTATACCGAGATACGGGAGCATGTCTATATCATTGAAATGCATCCCGTAGACGTTCTTAATGGAAAAATCGCGATATAAACAAAAATAGCGGACGATAAACAACGCTATTAAAACGCCCGCAAATATTTGTTTCGCGTATTTGAATTTTTTAAGCTTTGCGTTATACTCGAAAAGTAGCAGATACCCCAAGGTCAACGCAAAAGACAAAAAGTAAAACAGAAATTTCATCGGTTAGTAAGTCGGCCGAGCGACAAAACTTTTTTATTTCGTATATACTACAACGGACAACGTTATTTTGTTCCGCAAATTACAATTTTTATTATACAAAAATAATAAAATCGTATCACATACGAAATCATTTTACATTATTATGGCATTTTTTGCAACTATTAATTCATATATTTATAATTTATTTATATATATAATTATATTTTTTTGAAAATAAAGTGAAATTAATTTCAGGTAAAACGATTTATGAAGTTACGAGCGTTTAAAAAAGCTTTTCGCCCGACGAATGATAGCCGCAAAGTTCTTAACGTCGGCTTATATGATCGGATAGACCAAACGGCTAAACTATAGCGTATATAATTTTTCGCGTATTTTCAAAAATCGGATAAAAACTGTTGACTATTTGAGCGTAATGTAA
>JAFZXN010000002.1 GCA_017616695.1 Clostridia bacterium
GCTTGCCGATATACGGCAAGCGGCGCCAAAACGTCGTTATTTATTACAGCAATACAATATTTTAATCTTTTTTTGAAAAAAAGCAACCGAAATCACCCCGCAAAACGAAAATAATCCCCAAAAAAACGAACGAAAATAATTCTTTCCCGACTGCCGCTCGTTTCTCCGCTTTATCGCGCGATAAACGCAGGGAGTTTTTGGTAAAATTTGCGGAGATGCGACAAAAATATATATTTTGCGCGGGTGCGGCGTATAGTATAATACGGAAAAGGTGTTGTATTTTGGGCGGCAGTTATAAAAGGCTCGTGGTGTTAAGCAAGATACGCGGCGTCGAGCCGGTATTAAGAGCGGAAAAAGGTGCGTTTGGCTGGATAGTGAAACTCGTTTTCGACGAAAACGCGCTTTCGGGCGGCCCAGGGGAAATGATAGTGACGGACGGGGCGGATAAAGAGACGTTTCCTTTAAAAGCCGACGCGGAATACGAAAGCCGTCTCGATCTTTACGGCGGGGCGGCGGTCGGCGTTATAGTGGGCGGCGAGTTGGCGTCTTACGGCGAAAGCGGGCTCGATTTGGGAAGAGCGGAGTTTGAAAAGAAGTTCGTTTTTTCTTACGACGACGAGGCTATCGCCGAAGAAAATTACTACGCGCCCGAATTTTTGAAAAAGGACGGAAACAATGCAAAGATCGTTGAAAATGCTGACGTTGAAGCTGAACGTGGCAAGGGAGAAAAAGCTGAGATCGGCGTCGGCGGCGTACGTGAAAATGACGAGGATATCGACTTTGGTCAAAAGTCGGAACGCCAAAAAAGAGGAACTGAAGCCGAGCCGTATACCGAAGGCTCTGATAGTTTTAAGGTCGGCTACGCCCAAAGACACACGAGCCGTATAGAGCGGATACTGTCGGAAGGGAAGGCCTATTTGCCGCTTGTTTCGTCCATACCGTATTCACGATTCGTGGAGGTGAAAGCGGGCGAAAACACATATTATTTCGGCGTTCAGGGGAAAGACCGTTATAAATACCTTTGCTACGCGGTGGCGGCGGACGGTCCGATCGATAAAAGCGACGGGGGAAACTGCGGTTTTTTGAGCTTTGACAAAGAAAATCCCGATGAAAAAGCGCCGCTGTCTTCGGGCGACGTGTTTTTTATCCCGCCGAACGATTTTTACGGCGGCAACGGATATTATTTGGCGGTGTGCGACGCGGCTACGGGCGAACAAATCAAAAAAGTGAAAAAAACTCTTTACTAAAAGACCAAAGTATGATAAAATATCAATGGGAAAAACGGGCGGCGCAGGCCGCAGTCGTTTCCGAACGAACGTAGGGGGAGACGGAAGATGAAGTCGGATAACGTTTTCGGCGACGGCGGGATAATGAAAAATCTCGGCATAAACGATCCGGTGCAGGCGGAAGAGATACTGCACATGGGCTATTCGTTTATGAAACTCATGTCTTATTACAACTGCGCTATGATGGAAGTGGAGACCAAGTTCAACGTTCTCAACGAAGAGTTTTCGCTTATGTGGGACAGGGAACCTATCGCCACCGTCAAAACGCGGCTCAAAAACCCGATCAGCATACGCAACAAGCTCGTTTTAAAAGGCTATTCGTTTTCTTCGGAAAACATTGAAACTTACGTCAACGATATTGCGGGCGTTCGCGTGGTGTGCTCGTTTCTGGAAGACGTTTACACCGTTGCCGAAGCTTTTAAAAAGCAGGACGATATTACCGTTCTCGAAGAAAAGGATTATATCAGGTTCCCCAAGCCCAACGGCTACAGAAGTTTGCACCTTATAGTTTCCGTGCCTATCTTTTTGCAGCACGAGAAGCGGCAGATGAAGGTCGAGATACAGATACGCACGCTCGCTATGGACTTTTGGGCAAGCCTCGAGCATCAGCTGAAATATAAGAAGTTCGATTCTGAAGATATCGCCATGATGACCGACCTTAAATACTGCGCGGATCTCAGCGCCGAACTCGACGCGCACATGGACGACCTTCGCGAACGCGTGTATTCTTCCGCCGTGGACGAAGAGGACGTTTTAAGAAAAAACCTCGCCGGTATGCCCGTATTGAAAACGGAGAAGTGACGGGCCGCCGATGGCGGAAAGATGTATCGCAGACCGCCGTTGGCGGAACGATGTTGCCGTTATACGGCAAACGATGTTGTCGGGCGTTTGCCGACCAAACGCTGTTTCCGACAAACGATGTTACCGCATACGCGGTAAACGATATTGCACGAAAATTTCGCCGTAAAGCGCCTCCGACCAACAGTACTAACGATTTTTTCTCGTGTCAACGAGAAAAAACGTTAATAAAAATAATTACGCCGAGAGCGGTAGCGGGGATTGATTTTCCGCGTTAAGCCGCTCACGACCGCAAGTCCTAACGACTTTTTCTTGTGTAAACAAGAAAAAGTGTTAATTCTTTATTTATGATTAAATTTTGGGGCAAGTGCATAAAAAATCATAGGATAGTTAAGCACGGAACGTATGCGGTAAACGTCGATAAGATAGATTGGTCGATGTTTTACGGGTATATGTCCGAGCTTTTCCGTTCACTCGATCTTCCTACGCCTATCGTATTGAAGGCGCATATCTTTGATTTTGCCAAGTTCAATTTCGTTAAATTCGTGCCGAGCGATTTCGTCGAACCCGTCGAGTTCGACAGCTTTTTGGTAGAGCTCGTCAAAGACGATTGACCGAGAATACGTATATAATATTACCGCTGTTTATCGTTTCGGGCGTTTTTGCCCGAATTTTTTATTGTTTTTTATAAAAAACGGAATAATAGGCCGTTTTTTTGCCGATAATAACGAACGGGATTTATCCGAATATCATTAAAGGAGTAATAAAAAATGAAGATCACTACTATCGTTTCGTTCGTTCTCGTTATCATCGGAGCGCTCAACTGGATGCTCGTGGGGATATTTTCCTTCGACCTCGTTGCGGCTATTTTCGGTTCGATGTCGGTAATGTCGAGAATAATTTACGGGCTCGTCGGCGTGGCAAGCCTATGGGTAATATTCTTCTGCTTTATGTATAAGCCTTTCAGACGCGTCACCGCGTAAAAAGAAATTTAGGTTACTTACCGCAAAAAACTAAATCAAAAATTCGGCGGCGGCAAGCTTTTACGGCTTGCCGCCGTTTTTACAAAGCATTATTTTGAAAAAGTCGGATAATCGACTTATAGGCGCACTTTTTAAATACATATTGCAGTTTATACGTATAAAATTTTTGTCCGCGGAGAATAATTTTAAAAAAAATTTAAGAATTTGCAAAAAAAATTATATAATTCGCTTGACAAATTTTTTAAAGGTGATATAATAGGGGCGAAAATGAAAATTTCGTAATAAGTAGCCGCGATAAGCGGCGGTATATCAAAAGAGGCGATTTTTATGAGGAGCGTTTACAGTCTTGTTTTAAGCGACGAAGTTATCGGAAAAGTTGACGAATTGGCTTTTAAAAAGGGCGTGTCGAGGTCGCAGTTTATAAACGACCTTTTAGCTGAGAGCGTGGGCGTGGATACCGAGCGTAAACGCATACAGGATATTTTCGACGAGGTAGCCGATTACGTCGACGGCTTCAGCAATATGCGCGTGCAAAAGCGGCAGCAGTCGGCGTTCGATTTTTTGTCGGCGCTCAACTATAAATACAGTCCGCGCGTAACGTACTCGGTAGATCTCTTTGGCGGCGACAGGCTTTCGGGAGAACTAAAGATAGCTTTAAGGACGACCAATCCCGTGCTTATATCCATTACCGAAAGCTTTTTCAACGATTTTATCGAGGTCGAAAAGACTTTGGGAAGCGGCGCCGACTATTCCGTCCGCGACGGAAAGCTCGTGAGAAAACTCGACTTTTCTTCTGCCGTCGAACGCGGCAAGAGCGTTTCCGTAGCCATCACCGATTACGTCCGCTCGCTCGATCTGCTGTTCAATCTTTACGTCGACAGTTTCGGCGACGGCGAAAAAGTCATGCTATACGAAAACTATAAAAAAGTCAAAGATAAAATGTGTATTTAATAAAAGCGCGTCATTATATATAATACCGTTAAGCGCTAACGCTTTACTCGTTATTATATATTTTGACGAAAACGCGGTTTGCTTTCAAGCGTGCCGCACTTGCCGCTTATGGCGGCTTAAAAATATTTGCCGCATAACGCGGCAAAAAAGGAGGGTATTATGAACAACAACGAATATACGAGAAAAAGTCAGGAATTACTTATGTCGGCAGTCAATATCTGCAAGGAAAACGGCAATCCGGAAGTAACGGAGTCGCACCTTCTTTCGGCGATATTAAGTGACGACGACGGTTTTATAGGGAATATCCTATCTAAAAGCGGAGTTGACGTTGACGGACTGAAAAATGCCGTTAACGGGCTTATAGCGCGACTTCCAAAGCAAACGGGCGGCAGTGAAAACGCTTCGAGAAGCTTTTTGGAAGTGCTTGACGCCGCAAAAAAGCAGGCAGAGGAGATGAAGGACGAATATATTTCCGTCGAGCATCTTTTTATAGGTATCATAGATAAGTCGGGTAGCGACGTAAAGAAGTTATTGAACGAATACGGCGTTAAAAAGAGCGAGTTTTTGAAAGGGCTAAAGGACGTCAGGGGCGGAAGCCGAGTCGTCAGCGACAACCCCGAATCGACTTACGACGTATTAAACAAATACGGGCAGGACCTCGTGGCGCTCGCGCGGCAGAACAAGCTCGACCCCGTTATCGGCAGGGACGAAGAGATACGGAACGTTATAATGATATTGTCGCGTAAGCGTAAGAATAATCCGTGCCTTATCGGTGAGGCGGGCGTAGGTAAAACGGCTATCGCCGAAGGGCTTGCGCAGCGTATTTTAAAAGGCGACGTGCCTGCTTCCTTAAAGGACAGAAAGATCTTTTCGCTCGATATGGGCGCGCTCGTTGCGGGCGCAAAATACCGCGGCGAGTTCGAAGAAAGGCTGAAAGCCGTCCTTGCCGAAGTAAAAAAGAGCGAAGGCAATATCATTCTGTTTATCGATGAATTGCATACGATAGTAGGCGCCGGCAAGACGGACGGCGCAATGGACGCGGGCAATTTGCTTAAACCTATGCTCGCAAGGGGCGAACTCCACTGCATAGGCGCGACCACGCTCGACGAATACCGTAAATATATCGAGAAAGACCCCGCGCTCGAACGTAGGTTCCAGCCGGTCACGGTGAACGAGCCGACGGTCGAAGATACCGTCTCCATTTTAAGGGGCATAAAAGAAAGATACGAGGTGTATCACGGCGTAAAGATAAGCGACGGTGCTTTGATAGCCGCGGCAACGCTTTCCGACAGGTACATTTCCGATAGGTTCCTTCCCGATAAAGCCATCGACCTTATCGACGAGGCGTGCGCTTCCGTCAAGACGGAAAACGATTCGATGCCCGCCGAGATGGACGGATTGCGCCGTAAAATAATTCAGCTCGAGATTGAAAAGAAGGCGCTCGAAAAAGAGACGGACAGCCTTTCCAAAGGAAGACTTGCCGATATCGAAAAGGAGCTTTCCGACGACAAGACCGAGTTTGACGCCATGAGCGCGCGCCTTGCTAAAGAAAAACAGTCGGTCGAAAAGGTCAAAAAGCTCCGCGAGCAGATAGCCGACGTCAACGCAAGGATAGAAAACGCCGAAAGGACTTACGACCTTAACGAAGGCGCAAGGCTACGCTACGGCGAGCTCCCGCGACTTCAGAACGAACTCGAGGCAGAAGAAAAGAAAGCGGAACTTGGCGACGACAGTCTTATCACCGACCGCGTAAACGAAGAGGAGATAGCTAAAATAGTCGCAAAATGGACTAAAATACCCGTTTCAAAGCTTTTAGAGGGCGAAAGGGAAAAACTGTTGCGGCTTACAGACGTTTTGCACGAGAGAGTTATCGGTCAGGACGAGGCCGTAAGGCTCGTTTCCGAGGCTATAATCCGTTCGCGTGCGGGGATAGCCGATCCCGACAAGCCTATCGGTTCGTTTATGTTTTTAGGCCCGACGGGCGTAGGTAAGACCGAACTTGCCAAGACCATAGCAAGAACGCTTTTCGACGATGAAAAGAATATGATAAGGATAGATATGTCCGAATATATGGAGAAGTTCTCCGTATCGAGGCTTATCGGCGCGCCTCCGGGATACGTCGGTTACGACGAGGGCGGCGAGCTTACCGAAGCCGTCAGGAGAAAACCATATTCGGTCGTATTGTTCGACGAGATAGAAAAAGCGCATAAGGACGTTTTCAATATCTTATTGCAGGTGCTCGACGACGGCAGACTGACCGATTCGCAAGGGCGCACGGTGGATTTTAAAAACACCATAATCATAATGACTTCCAATATCGGTTCGGAGTTTTTGCTCGGCGGCGCGGTCAACGGCGAAATTTCCGAAGAGGCGAAAGCCAAGATAGACGGGCTTTTGAAGATGAATTTCAGACCGGAGTTTTTGAACAGGCTTTCGTCGATAGTTTACTTCAAGCCGCTTACCGATAAGGAAATAGGTAAGATAGTCGACCTTATGCTCGTAAGCTTTAAAGCAAGGCTTTTTGCAAAGCATATCGAACTGAACGTCACCGATAACGCCAAATCTTATATCGCAAGCCGCGGCTACGATCAGAGTTTCGGCGCAAGGCCTTTGAAGAGATTTATCGAGTCCGAGATCGAAACGGCTATCGCCAAAAAGATGATAGCCGGCGAGATATCCGTGGGCGCGCTCGTCACCGTCGACGCGGACGATAACGGCATAGTTATAAGATAAGTTGTCTTTAAGTCGATCTGTCCCTTCGGTAAAGCGTCAAAGCGACGCAAAACCGACGGGGCGTTTTATAAAAGTCCGCCTATAAGTCGATTATCGCCGCTTTTTTGTTTGAAAACGGGCGTTTATATTTTAAAGTGATCGAAAGTTTTTATATATATAAGATTAAGTTTTTATATACATAAGATTATTTAAAAAACGTCAAAGCGGTACAAAAAGCTTGACAGCGTATCACATTAAGGTATAAAATAATAACGATCGCCGCGTATTTTAAGCTGAAAACATCAAAAAAAAGTGCGATCAATACGACTTAACGGAGAAGAATATGAAAAAGTACTTGCTGTACAATCATCTTGCCAATAACGGTAATTGCCTTGCCAAAGCCGAAGAGTTAAAAGCCGCTATCGGCGACTGCGAACTTAAAGACGTAGTGGGCCTCGATATGCACGGATTTATCGCTTCGCTTGCCGAAGACGACGAGATCCACCTTTGCGGCGGCGACGGTACCGTCAATCATTTTGCAAACGACGTTGCCGATATCGATCTTAAACAAAACGTCTATCTTTACGAGGGCGGCACGGGCAACGACTTTATGAACGACGTTAAAGATAAAGTCGAAAACGGCAGGTTGCTTCTCAATCCCTATCTCAAAAATCTGCCGAAAGTATTCGTAAACGGCATCGAAAAGAGATTTATCAACGGCATCGGTTACGGGCTCGACGGTATGTGCTGTCAGGTCGCCGACGATCAGATAGCCAAGGGCAAGAAAAAGATAAACTATACGAATATCGCCGTTAAGCTTTTGCTTATAGATTATAAGCCGAAAAAAGCCACGGTCACCGTCGACGGCGTGACAAAAATACACGAATACGTCTGGATACTTCCCACAATGAAAGGCCGTTACTACGGCGGCGGAATGATGATAGCGCCGGATCAGGACAGGCTCGATCCTTCAGGCAAAGTCACGGTCGTAGTCTTCAAGAACAAGGGAAGGCTCAAAGTGCTTATGAACTTTTCGAAAGTATTTACGGGCGAACACGTTAAACTTACGGATATGATAGAGATCGTTACGGGCAACGAAGTCACGGTCGAATACGACGAGCCGACTGCTCTTCAGATAGACGGCGAAACGGTCAGAAACGTTAAAAAATATACGGTCACGACAAAAGCATGATAGAGATCATTTCCATTATCGGCGCGATTATTTCAACCGCGCTGATAAGTTATTTTAACGGCATTTACGGCGAGCTTATAGATATACTTTGGATAGTTCTGATACTTTACGGAACGTTCGTCGCGTTTATAGCTCTGTTTATGATAGCGGGGTATATAATTTCCGCTGTGGTCGATATCAATAAGCCCATAAAAAAGCCGAGCAAGTTCCATACTTTCGTCTACTATCTGTACCTGTCGTTTTTGAACAGGTCGTTCAACATAAAGTTCATCGTAGAAGGCGAGGACAAGCTCCCTGAAGGGAAATGCGTGTTCGTTATGAACCACCGTTCCAATTTCGATCCAATGCTCCTTGCGCAAAAGTATAAAAAGCGAAATATCCTTATGGTGTCCAAACCGGGGAACTTCAGGATACCTATTGCCGGCGGCGTTATCCATAAAATGGGTTATCTCGCCATCGACCGCGACAACGACCGCGAAGCTTTGAAGGTCATTTTAAAAGCCGTAGACTATATCAAGCAGGGCTATTCGATAGGAATTTACCCCGAAGGAACGAGGCATAAAGACGGATTGGATCTTCTTCCGTTCCGTCACGGCTCGTTCAAGATAGCTGTAAAAGCCAACGTGCCGATAGTGGTCACCGCTATCCACAACACGCAGGAGATACATAAAAACTTCCCCTTTAAAAGGACGCGCGTCTATCTCCACATATTAAAGACCATTTACCCCGAAGAATACGCGGGTAAGACCACCGCCGAAATAAGCGACGAAGTTGCGGCTTTAATGACGGAAGATATAAAAAGATTCGAGGCTGAAAAAGCGGCCAAAAATAAGTAAAAGTCGGGCTATAACGCGATGAACGCACGTTTTTCGGCGATCGTCGCCGTAAAAAACGGCCCGAAGACAAATATTAAAGCGGCAAACCGTATATAATATCAAGAGACGATTTTTTTCGGAGCGTTATAAATGAAAATCTGTATTTACGGTTCTTCAAGCGACAGGATAGACGAAAAGTACAAAAAAGTCACTTTCGATCTCGGCGCCGCACTTGCGTCGAAAGGCCATTCGCTTATTTACGGCGGCGGTGCGCACGGAGTAATGGGCGCGCTCGCGAGAGGCTTTAAAAGTAAGGGCGGTCACGTTACGGGCGTTATCCCCGAATTTTTCAAGACCACTCACGCGGAAAGCCTTTATTACGACTGCGACGAGATAGTCTGGTGCGACACCATGCACGAAAGAAAACAGATAATGGAAGGGCTTGCGGAGGCTTTCGTAATAGCGCCCGGCGGAGTCGGTACTTACGACGAGTTTTTCGCGGCGCTCACCAATAAGCAGCTTGCAAGGCATTTCGCTCCCATAGCCGTGTTTTCCCCGTTCGGCTTTTTCGATTCGTTAAACGCGCTTTTGGAAGACGGATATAAAGAAAAATTCATTAACGAGCCCTGCCGTATGCTTTACAGATTTTTTGACGATATCGGGGCTTTAATAGATTACCTCGAAAACGAAAAACCTTTCGATCACGCCGCTGTCGCCAATGCGCTCAAAGACGGCTGAAATGCGAATTATCGACCTATAGACGGACTTTTTTTAAAATCAAAACTATTTTCGGAGTTAAAAATGGCAGATTGTAATCACGACTGTTCTTCTTGCTCGTCTAACTGCAAAGAACCGCCGAAAGAAAAACCGAACGAATTAAGCAAAGTCAAAAAAGTATACGCCGTTATCGGCGGCAAAGGCGGCGTTGGTAAAAGCCTCGTTTCCTGTACGCTCGCGGTAGAAGCCGAAAGGCTCGGTCTAAAAGCCGCCGTGCTCGACGCCGACGTTCTCGGCCCGTCCGTACCTAAAGTGTTTGGGCTTGACGGCGTTAAGGCTGACGCCAACGACCTCGGTATATTCCCCGTAAAGACCAAAAAGGGGATATCGGTAATGTCGATAAACCTTTTATTGGAAAACGATACCGATCCCGTCGTGTGGCGCGGGCCCGTAGTCGCGGGTGCGGTCAAGCAGTTCTGGACGGACGTTATCTGGGGCGATATCGACGTTATGTTCATCGACTGTCCTCCCGGAACGGGCGACGTGCCGCTCACAGTATTCCAGTCTATACCGGTCGACGGCATAATCGTAGTGGCGTCCCCGCAGGAACTCGTGTCGGTCATAGTCGAAAAAGCCGTGAAGATGGCGGAACTTATGCACGTTCCCGTCGTCGGCGCGGTGGAGAATATGGCGTATTTCGTTTGCGACAAGTGCGGCGAAAAGCACTATATTTTCGGCAAAGGCAATATGAAACAGATAGCTGCCGCCCGCGGGATAGACAATTTTGCCGAGATACCTTTTTCCAAGGAAACGGCAAATCTTTGCGACCACGGTCTTCTCGAACTTACCGAGAGCGACGCTTTAACGGCTTTTGCTCAAAAACTGCTTTCGTAAATCAATTAGCTTTAACAAACCTTGAAAAAAGCCCCGTCCAAAATAAAGGACGGGGCTTTGATATTGCGTTTTTTCAGCCTAACCCGAGTTGCATTACCTGCAACAAAAGAACGTTGGCGAGAGTGTAGTATATGGTCGCGGAAACGAGGTCGTTTATAGTCGTTATCAGCGGGCCCGACGCGACCGCGGGATCTATCCGTATCTTTTTAAAGAACATGGGAATAAGCGTTCCGCCGAGGCTTGAAAAAATCATTGCCACGAGTAAGGACGTTCCTATGCAACCGCCGTACGCAAGGCACACGAGATAGGGTAGCGGCTTAAAAACGAAAAGATACAGCGAGCAAAGCAGCGTTGCCAGAACGCCTATTATCGTGCCGTTGGTAAAGCCCACGCGAACTTCCTTGAAGACGAAACGGAATACGTCTTTGGGGGAGAGGCTTTCCGAAGAAATGACTCTTATCGTGACCGCAAGGCTTTGCGTTCCGCCGTTACCCGACATATCGAGTATGAGCGATTGAAACGCCACGAGTAGCGGCAGAGCTTCGACTATCTTTTCAAACGCGCCTATAAGCGACGAAACTATAAGCCCGAGCCCCATAAGAAGAGCCAGCCACGGAAGACGTTTTCCGACGCTTTTGAATACGGGTTCTTCGAGATCTTCGGCTTTGGTAAGACCTGCAAGTTTAGCGTAGTCGTCGCCGAACTCTTCGTCAACTACGTCTACGAGCTCGCTGCCCGTTATGACGCCGATTATCTTATTGTCGTGGCCAAGTACCGGGATAGAGTCTTCGGACAGGTCTTTCAATTCCTCGACGCACTTCGAAATTTCTTCGGTCGCGTAAACGTAAGGGTAGGCGGCGACGGTTATGTCGTCTACCGTCTGGTTGGAACGGGCGATAACGAGATCTCTTAGAGAGAAGGCTCCCGCAAAGGTTTCGTCGTCGTTCACGACGTAAACGGTGGAGATATTGTCGTTATCCGCCGCCTGATCGACGACCGACTTCATCGCCTGCTTTATCGGCATACTCTTTTTGACGAAGACGAAGTTGGTCGTCATCTTGGAACCGATAAGGTCGTCGTCGTACTTTTCGATGAGCTGAATGTCCTCTTTAACGTCCTTATCGAGAAGTTCGAAGATCTCTTCTCTCTTTTCGTCGGGAAGTTCGTCGAGGACTTCGATAGCCTCGTCGGCGTCCATTTCTTCGATTATGTCCGCCGCCTTTTCGCTCGTCAACTCGCCGATGAAGTCTTCAACGTCGTCAAGATAGGCAAAGATCTCGGAAACCCTTTCGTTGCCGAGTATTTTATACAGTTTTAAACGTTCTTCCTTCGACAGGGTGGGGAGAACTTCGGCTATGTCCGATTCGTGGTAGTCGGACAGCTTATCCAAAAGCTCGTCGGGGGGCAGATTACCGTCGAGAAGCTCGAGTATCTCTTGTTCGTAATCGCGCTTTACGAGCGCTTCGTTAGAGACAGTTTCGGTAATTTCGGACGTAGGATCGAATTTTTCTTCTTCCATAATGACCTCCCGTGCGAGTTTTTCGCGTTTTCGCCGCGCGACGAAAAGCGGTTATCTTCTTCGTTTTTCGGCGGGTATCGGATACGCTTTCAAGTAAGGTATACCAAAATATTAATCCCCGCCTTTTAAAGTCAACGCGCGTTGACGTTTATAAGTTCGTAAGTGAACGTTCCCGCGGAACTTTGATTTTCCTGAACGACGGCGCCGATGTCGAGCTGAAGTTTGGTCTGCATTTTTACGAGGCATTGACCGTTCTTTTTGATATCCGATCTTGCATAGTAAAGTATGATCTCGCTGCCGGTATACGTTCCGCTGACGGACAGCGAAAGTTTGTAAGAATCGGCGCCCGTTATTTTTTCGCCCGTGTTGACGTACTCTAAAGGAAGCGTTTCGTAAGTAGCCGATACGGCGTTACCCGCCTCGTCCGTAACGGTGCGGGATACGAGACTCAAAGTACGTTTGACTTTGGCGGTCGCGTCTATCGACGTGAAAGTCGTGGAAAAGTCCTGCGTTAATTTGAACGCCCTTATGGCGAACAGAATGGTCTCGTTATCGAGATAGGTCTTTTCGAAAACTTTGGAATAGGTGGTAGTTCCCGCTTCGAGCGAGTACTTGCCGGTGGAAGTTTCGAGGTTGGGCGCGAAGGTGACGACTGCCTCGTTGGCGCTTTCGTCGTACGCGGTGGAAACTTCGTAATCGTAATAGTTGATCGTGAATTTGCCTTCGGAGTATCCTACGGAGTGCGATTTTACCGTTCTCGAGCTCGAAATGGGTTTCAAAGCCTTATCCACGTCGTAAAATAATGCGGTGGTCACGATACTGTCGTCGACGGGCGTAACGGCCTCGCCGATGGTGTAGCTGCCGTTTATTTTAAGCTCGGTGTCCAGCCGATAACATCTTACGCCGCTTTCGGTCGAAGAAGTGTAGGCGTGCATGGTGTACTTACCGCTGTTAAGCGAAAACGCCACCGGGCAATTTGCGTTGGGGGTAAAGGTTACGTTATATTCCGCCGTTTCGTCGATATTGCCGACGGAGGCGACTTCTTCCGAACGCAAAAAATAACTTCCGCCGAAGACCGAGCCCGCGGTAGCGCCGAGCGCACAGCCTGCGGTCGTCGCCGTAAGAACGATCGACGTTAATATGAGAGCGAGTTTTTTCATTTCCTGTCCTTTGCACCGAATTTAAGAGTGCGAATTTGTCCGTATACGGCGATTTATTTGCCGCCTTTTCGTTTATTATACCATAATTTTTCAAAAATGCAAAAAAATAGTCGCAAAAAAAAGTAATTTATTTATTAAAATTTTAATGTATTTTGCGAATGTTTATGTTATAATAACATAAACGAACGGTTTTAGGTCGGCGCTTTTTGTCGTCGGCAGAAGAAAACGGCAGGTGAAATTTTGAAAGTTATAAGAGCGAAAACGCCGTCGCGGGCTATCGAAAAAACGGTAGAACTCGTCAATAACGTCGGCACAGGTCTTGAAAACAAGGTCTTCGTGTTCTGCGAGAGCAGGGCTACTTTGTCGTACGAACTCGGCGTGGCGTCTTTGACTGGCGGAAGTTTCAATGCGTCGGTTATGAGTTTTTCGAGATACGTTGCGCTCAATATGCGGGTGGAAAAATATCTCGGCAAAACGGCGGCTACGCTCGTCGTCAGAAAGATAATCGAAGACAACGCCGAAAAACTCGTTCGTTTAAAACGCGGTACGGCAAACCTCGCCGTCAACGTTTATAACCTTATTTCGCAGCTGAAATCGGCTAAAGTCGGCGTAAAGGACCTTGAAAACGTCATCGCCGCGGAAAGCGGGGCGTTCAAGACCAAAATTCAGGACGTTATGCTCATTTACGGCGAGTACGAAAAGTTCATCGCCGAAAACGGCTATACGGACGAAAACAATTACCTTTCGTTTATGCCGTCGCTACTGAAAAAGGACGAAAGCATAAAAGGCGCGAAGACCATAGTTGCGGGGATAAGCAACCTTACCGGCAAAACGGTGGATATCCTGACTACGCTCGACGCCATCTCCGATCTTACCGTCGTCACGGTCAGCGCGGATGCGGAAGGCTACGTCAACGAAATATATTATAAGATACTTGCGCTATTTAACGGTTGCAAGGTGTTTGACGACAGCCCGCTCGATACGGTCCACGAGGCCCTTTTAAACGGTATGTTCGATCCGACCGTTTTCAAAAAAAGCGGGATATATAGCGATAAAGTGCATATTTTTGAATATGCCGACACCGAATCCGAGGCGCGCGCGGTCGCCGAAAGAATACGTTACGAGGTGGTCGAAAACGGCAGAAGATACAAAGATTTCATTATCGCTTGTTCTTCGACCGAGCTTTACGCGCCGCTATACCGGCGCGTACTTTCAGAGTACGACGTGCCCGTTTACGCCGACGTAAAAAGAAAATTGTCCCGTCACCCCACGGTCGAATTGGTCAACGATCTTATTGACTTCAGAAGGCTCGAATTTAAGCCCGAGATAGCCTTGAAACTCGTTAAAAACCCGCTCGTCGTTTCGGACGAAGAACGTTGTGCTTTTGAAAATTATTTTATCAAAAACACCCCGTCGCGCAGAATGATAACCAAGCCTTTTGGCGACGAGGCCGCCGAAGCCGTCCGATCGAAACTTATCGGCGTTGCTCGCCTTATCCCCAAAAAAAGTGCCGTTAACGAATATATAGACGCACTTTTCGATATTTTTGCAACGCTTGATATAGACGGTAAGCTCGACGCAGTTACCGAAAAGCTTTCTGATGAAAAGGAAGAAGAGCTTTCGCGCTTTAACCTGATGGCGCAAAAATCGTTCGTCGATATTTTGAACGAGACGAGATCGGTGGCGGGAGATAGCGTGGTGAGCGCGGAACTTATGAGATCGCTTATCGGTTCGGCGGTCGGGGCGACGGAAATAAGCCTTATCGCCACGCATTACGACAACGTATTTCTCGGCGATATGACGAGCGCGGCGCAGCGGCAGGCGGAAATACTGTTCGTTATCGGGCTCGATTCGTCCGTTCCGGACGTCAAAAAGGACGTCGCGTTGTTATGCGACCGCGAACTTATCAAAATGGAAGGGTATAAATGCGTGATAGAGCCCAAGCTCAAAGTGGTTAATACCCGTGCCCGCGAAAGCGTTCTGACGACCTTACTTTCTTTCAACGACAAACTGTACGCGTCCCGCTCGCGGCTGGATACGAGCGGCGCGAAGGTGTCGGACAGCATCGTGATAGATTATCTCGAACACATATTCGTAACGAAAAACGAAAAGTCAGACGAAGAATACTATTTAAAACAAAGCGGCATAGCTCGCTACCTTGCCAAAACGCCCGCGCTTATAGGGGCTTTAAACGCCTGTGACGAATTTTCGCTTTCGCTAACGCCCGACGTATCCTACTTAAAAGCCTATCTCGCCGCGGCGGAAAAGATCGATAAGTGCGGCTATAACTTCGTTATCGACTATATTTCACGCGAAGACGAACTTAAATATACGAACGTAAGATACAGCGGCAAGATATCGGCAACGCTTATAGAAACGTATTTTTCCTGCCCGTATAAAGCGTTCGGCGAGCGCATTTTAAGGCTCAACGACAAGCCCGACGGCGATATCAAGCCTTACGAAACGGGCAATATCTTCCACAGCGTTTTCAAAAAGTTTGCTTTCGACGCCGATAAAATACCCGCAAAAGACGTTGAAAAAGTGGCGACGGAGATAACGCAAAAAGTCCTCGAAGAAGACGATTATTCGCGTTATTTAAGCAAAAAGCAGTACGAATATATATTCGAGCTCGTGAAAAAAGAGGCGGTGAACGCCTGCAAGATAATTTACGACGATCTTGCCGAAAGCGACTTCAAGGTATGGGGGACGGAGATGTCTTTTTCAAACGTTCCCGACTCCGATCTTAAAGCCGTGAATATCGAAACGTCGCTGGGGACGAGGCAGGTCACGGGATTTATAGACCGAGTGGACCGTTTAGGCGACCACGTAAGGATAATCGACTATAAAACGGGCGACGTCAGCGGTAAGGATTCTGCAAAGAGCCTTTACACGGGCACGAGCATACAGTTATACTTATACATGAGCGCGATAGCGGCAAAAGGGTTAAAGCTTGCGGCGGCGCACTATCTTGCGGTGAGCGATTCTTACGTTAAAGAAGGCGGTTCGCCGCTGAATTATACGGGTAAAACGCTCGCCGACAACGAGATAATAGGTCATCTTGACAAGTCGGGCGAAAACGGCGACAGCAAAAAGTATTCGATAAAGCATAAAGCGGACGGCAATTTCGACAGTCGGTCGCGCGTTTTGAGCGAATACGAAATGGATTGTTATATCAAATACGCCAAAATGGTCACGGCAAGCGGCGCCGACGAAATTTACGGCGGCTTTTTCACGCCGAGTCCGTACACCGATAAAGCGTGTTCTTATTGCAAATTGAAAGGTATGTGCGGTTACGACGCCGAAACGGGCAAAAATACGCGCGAGATAGACTTTGCGGACACGGCGACTATCGTCAACGCCGTCCGCGACGAGGATAACGATGAAAAAATTCACCGATGAACAGCTTAATATCATAAACAAGCAAAGCGGTAACATCGTCGTTACGGCGTCGGCGGGCAGCGGAAAGACGAGCGTTATGACCGAAAGATACCTTCGCCTCGTTTTAGACGGCAAAGCCGACGCCGACGAGATACTTTGCGTTACTTTTACGAGGCTTGCCGCCGAAGAATTAAGGTCAAGGCTAAATAAGTCTTTGCGTGCCGCCGTTTCCGACGCCGACGAGGCCGAGGCAAAAAGACTCAAAGTTCAGCTCGAAAAGCTTACGCAGGCGTCGATTTGTACGATAGACTCGTTCTGCAACACGCTCGTAAGAAAATATTTTTACGTTGCCGACGTCGATCCGCAGTTTTCCATTATAGACGAAACGGTGTCGGCATCGCTCAAAAAGGCGGCAGTAGACGAATTGTTCGAGAAGCTTTACGACCGAGAGGACGAGGCTCTTAGGTCGCTTTTAAAGACCTTTATAAGTAAGCGCAGCGATAAAAAGCTAAAAAGCGTCGTATTAAAGGCGAGCGCGTTTTTATCGAGCGAAACGGACGGCAAACTGTATATGCAAAAAAGCCTTGAATCTTACAAAGAGCAAGGCATAAAAAACGTTATTTATCAACTTATAGGCGGACTTATCGAAAATTTGACGGAGCTTATCCCGCCGATAGACGAGCTTATTTCAAGATGTCGGGAGCTTTCCGTTTTTAAGTACGAAGAGTTTCTCTTATTGATAAAAAACGATATTATCACGTTGCAAAAAGAAAACTGTTTATCCGTCGCGACGGCTTTTTTGGCTACGCCGAGAAGTAAACCGAGAGTCATTACCAAAAACGACGAGGAAAGGAAAGCTTTGTCCGACGCGATAGACGGTATCGGCAGCAGGATAAAATCAATTAAGAACGAATATTACGATATACTATCGGACGAACACGCCGTTGAAAGAGCTGAAAGCGCCGGTCGCGTTTTAAAAGCGCTTTTTGAAGTGGTGTCGGCTTTCGACGAAGAGTATTCCGCCTTAAAAGCCGAGGCGGGAGTGCTCGATTATTCCGACCTCGAGCATTACGCGTATAAGATACTGTGTTCGGACGAGATACTCGCCGAGATAAAAAAGGAATACAAGTACGTTTTCGTCGACGAATATCAGGACACGAACGGCATACAGGAGGCTTTGTTTTCCCGCCTTGAAAACGGAGATCTTTTCATCGTCGGCGACGGCAAACAAAGCATCTACGGTTTCCGCGGTTGCGACAGCAGTCTTTTCGACGACCGTATCGCGGCGGCAAAAGCCGACGAACTGTTTTACCTGAATAAAAACTTCCGCTCGACGCGCGCGGTGGTGAACGCCGTAAACGCGGTGTTTTCTTCGGTGATGACCGAAAAAACGGCGGGCGTGGACTATAAAAGCAACCTTATGCAATACGGCGGGCTTTACGGCGACACAACGGGAAGAGCGCAGATAGTATCTTTTTCCAAACCGAAAAAGGAGCGCGCCGAGATCCCAGAAGGCGTGTACAGCGTCGTAAAGCATTTAGGACTTTTGCGCGTTGACCGTCACGGTACGGAAGAGGCCGCGGTAAGGCGCATCATCGATAAAGTGTACGGCGAAAAGTATTCGTTCACCGCAAAAGACGGCACGACGGTCGAAAAACGTATCGGTTACGGCGATATAGCGGTTCTTACGAGGACGAGTTCGGGGCTGTCGGACAGGATAGTGGACGAGCTTTCGGATAACGGTATCCCCGTCGTTTCCGAATCCAAAAGGAGCATAGGCGAATACCCCGAAATAAGTACGCTCGTATCTATTTTGGAGACCGTTTATTATGCCGGAAGAGAAGACTATTCGCTTGCGGCGGCGCTTAAAAGCCCCGTCGGCGGACTTAGCGACGAAGAGTTGTTCCTTATCCGTAAGACGTACGGCGATCAGGATATGAGCTTTGCCGACGCCGCGGCAAAATACCGTTCGGGCGTTATCGACAACGTTTCCGTAAAGCTCAACGAATTTTTCGATTACATAGACAAGTACGGCGTTCTGTCGCATTACGAGGACGCGGCGAGCATAATAAAGCGCATAATCGCCGAAAAGCGGCTGGACGTATTCTTTATGTCGTCCGGTCACGGAAAAACGAGGCTCGATCGCGTGGAAAGGTTCATCGCGGGTTGCGAAAACGGCGGCAAAGGGTATACGCTTTCGGAATTCGTTACGAACGAGCAATCAATTCTCGCCAACATGACCGTTACGCTTGCCGGCGGCGAAAACGCGGTAAAGGTCATAGACATACATCAATCCAAAGGGCTTGAATTCCCCGTCGTCATATTGTGCGAAATGAGCCGCAATTTCCTTGAAATGGGCAGGCGCGACGAGATAGTTTATTCGAGAAAGTTCGGCGTCGGCGTAAACTGTTACGACGCGGACACGAAGACCGTCTATCCGACCGTTGTGAAAAACTACGTCTCGAGAAAAGAAGAACAGTACGTTCGCCGCGACGAAATGAGGCTTTTATACGTCGGCATGACCAGGGCAATGTACGCTTTATATATGGTGGTCGGCGAAGAGCTGCCGAACAGTAGGCAGGACTACGAGATAGCTTCCGCAAAGAAGTTTACCGACTTTTTGTCGTCTTCCGTGTGCGAATATGTTCCGGACGACGAGAGCGCCGACTCTATAAGGATAAAGCCCGAAAAGCGAACGGTCATTTTTTCCGATCCCGTCGACGAGCGGATAGAAAACACCGTCGAAAAGTTTCTTGAATACCGCTATCCGTATGCCGATGACGTAGAGCTTAGCGTCAAACGCACGGTGACGGATATTACCCGTTCGGCGGCGGAAGTCGAAACGGGCGAAAACGTTGCCGCGCCGATATTCCCTTCGGAAAGCGAAAGCGTGACGAGCGGAAACGCCTATCACAGGTTTTTGCAGCACTGTTCTTTAAATAAAGATCTCGTTAAAAGCGATCTCGACGCTCTTATAAAAAAAGGAGTTTTCTTAAGCGAAGAGCCGGCGGCGCTCGATGTCGGAAAGCTTGAAAACATATTGTCGTCGCCGATATTCGACGAGATAAGATCGGGTAAGATATACCGCGAACAGCCGTTTATCTGTCTCGTTCCCGCATCTATGGCGGGCGAACGCGGCGACGGCGAAGTGCTCGTTCAGGGCGTTATAGACCTGCTTACGGTAAAGGGCGATAAGGCGATGATAGTCGATTACAAGTATTCTTCAAAGCCTCGCGAAAAGCTCCTTTCTACCTACCGCAAGCAGCTCGAACTCTACGCTTACGCCGTTAAAAAGGTGCTGAAACTCAACGTTGAAAAGGCTTACGTTTTCAATATCAAGACGTTAGAGGCGACCGAATGCGACGTCGGACCCGCGATAACCTGAACCATAAAGGCGAAGTTCGCTTGAAACCGTATAATTTTATTTGTCGCGGGCAATAATTACGCCGTGATGAACGGTTTTTCTTATTGTTTTGAAAGTTTGGATAGACTCGTCGCAACGTTTATAAAAGACGTCGACTACGCGAAATTTTTTACGATAATATTCGTCGCTTTATCGCTTATTTCCGCGATATCCGTCGCATTGCGGCTGTTGGCGGACAAAAAGCGTACGTTTTCCTTTTTGAACGCCTTGCTCATTTTGCTTGGCGGGGCGATGGCGGGGGCGACTGCGCTCGTAGAATACAGGCTCTTTTGCAACGTTTTCAAAGACGTTTTTTCGGTCTTGGCGTTCGGCGCGGGCGAGATCTGTTTGTCAAGCCTTACGTACGCTTTGTTTTTGATCTTTGCCGTTTCGGGTAAAAGTTCTGTAAGCGTTTCCGACGTCGCGGCGGAGACCTATCTTAAAGAAGACGTCGCGACGTACGTGGAAAGAAAAGTCTACCCGATGACTACCGTGAAACTCGACTTTGCGCCCGACGATTACGTCGTCGATTATAAAAAAGTGTACGATTTTCTCGACGGGCTTAAGGAAAACGGAAAGCCGAATGAAGAAATAGAGCTTTTAAAAAGCAAGATCGGCTTTTACGACGGGCTTGAGATAACTTCGGGCACGATAAGGGCGATAAACCGCCTGTTTTCGCAGGCGGTAAGACTTGCGAGAGAGTAAGATTTGTGATTTTCGTTTGAAAAACGACGTGCCGCCGCGTTATTAAAAGAATTGACGATATGGCGGATGAAGGCCGCCTGACGCCCTTATATAAACGCAGACAGTTATAAACAAAGGAGATATATTATGAGAGAGATCACCAGATTCAAAGGTTACCGCTTCGACCGTTCGGAGATAACGCTCAATCCGCCGGCAAAGAACGAAACGTTCAAGATAGCGCCGTTTTTCGAGCTTACCTGCAAAGCGTCGGACAGCAACGAAACGTTGAGCGCAACGCTTTCCGTTACCATTAAGACAGACGCGGCAACGGGTACGCGCGCGCCGTTCGATCTGAAAGTTTCGCTGACGGGCGACTTTGAACTCGGAGCCGACCTTATCAACTTCAAAAAAGGTCAGGTGCGTTTTGCCATAGAAACGCTGTTCCCGTATATGCGAGCATTCGTTTCTAACCTTACCGCCATGTGCGGACTGTTGCCGTTTATTCTGCCGCTTATCGACGTTGAACAGATGGTATCTTCCGTCCGCGACGCCAACGAACTGCCCAACTGACGGCCGTAGGCGACAAAAACGAATATCTTCATACATAAAAGCCCGCCTATAAGTCGATTATCGACACATAGACGGGCTTTTTACAGTCAAATTGTAATTATCTCAAATGCAGGATACGGGATAGATTTTCAGACGATTTACGTATTACCTATGCAAAAACGTGAACGAAATAACGAAATACCTATGGTAAAACGTTATCGGGATAACGAAAAAGGATACGTAACGTGACGATACGCCATAAAAATATTAACGCGAAAAACACGAAAAGCGCGCGGATAGCTTGCGGTAGGGCGATCTTTTAACGCGCTCAAGCCTTCGCACTGAAATCGCCGGAGAGAGTTAATATCGTGGGTGAACGTCCTGATAAATGAGAATAATCCATATTTTCATATATTTTTTCTATTTACAGCATTTTGCGGCGATGATAAAATGATTATGATATAAATGCGGAAACGTTTGCTCGGACAAAAATACCCGACTCGGCGGTCCGCTATATTTTAAAATTCTACGGTATGCGTTTCGTTCAGGAAATAGGAATTTCGTGCGGGCGCGTAAAAATGGAGGCAAATATGACTTTTCGTGTGAAAATGACGCTTATAACGGTATTATCCGTACTCGTTCTCGTTTTGGCGGGGCTTGGTACGGGGCTTGGTGCGCCGGGCTCGGTAAAAGCCGAAGGCGCGTGGAACGCCGACCAGAATTGGTCTTACGATAACGGCGTTTATACCAAAACGGCCGATCACGGCAACCTCTCTGTCATCAGATATTCGGAGAGTTTAACGTTTTCGGAAATTTCCGCCGACGTAATGATAAACGAGTCCTGGCAGACGGACGTCGACGCCAACGTCGGTTTCGAGATAGCTCTCGTCGCCGGCGACAGATGGTTCGTCGATTACGCCACTTCACCCGTCAAAAACAGCGTGAGAATACGTTATTACGGCGTGAACGGCAGTGAAAATTGGGCGAGCTACGCCTCCAATACGGGGTGGATCGGTTACGACGAGTATTTTAACTTTAAAGTCGCGCGCGACGGCGCAAAGCTGATGGCGTTCGTCAACGGCGTCAAGATAGTCGAATACGTTTCGGGCGGCGGCGCGGCGTCCTTTATCGGCGCAAAGTACGCGTTCAGTTCCTGGGGCAACAAGCCGTCCGTTAAAAACTTTTCCGTTACGGAAGGAGAAGTAGGTCAATCCGGCGAGAACGCGTGGTCTTTCTCCGCGGATTGGAACAAATCGACCGAAGGCGGGGAAGACGTTTATACGAGCACTTCCACCTGGCTTGCGTCGGCAATTTATATGGGCAACAACGGCGGCACTTACAACGCGTTGGAGTTCGATTTAAGAGTGAATACTCTTCTTTCTACGAGCGACGCCAACGTCGGCGCGTCGATCTTGGTCGGCGAAGACGCCTTCTTTTTCGAGTACAACCCGTCTTCGCGCGAATACGTAAGGTTAAGATATATCGAATCGGGTTCGGCGGAAGGCGTTGAGCTCGGCAGAAAGAACGTGACCGTCGCGCCGCTTACCGATTGGGTGCATCTTAAAGTCGTGTTCGATACGGACTATCTCGTTATGTACGTCGACGGGCAGAAGGTTTTAAGCCACTTCGACACGTTCGGCAAGGATATGTCTTCGGCAAGGGCGCAGATCTCCGAATGGCTGACGCAACCGTCCGTCAAGAATATGGAGCTTTCGCTCGTCGAACCCGATTTTGCCGAGGCGGGGTATCTCGACCTCGAATTTTCGAGCCAAGCTGCGGTCGAAAGCTTTACCGCGGAAAACGGCTCCATAGGTTACGACGACGGCAAGCTGACTTTTGAGATCGAGGGCGGCAACGCGAGCGTTACGTCTCCCGTCATCGACGTTCCCATGGGAAACAAATACAGTATGCGCCTTTCCGTGCGCAACACCGTTCTCGTCAGAATGAGAAACGACAGCGCGGCGCAAAGCGTAACGCTTTCCTTTATCACTTCGACGGATAAGACTTACGACCAGGCTAAAAGCAAGGTTTTCGACGTGATACCCGAGTCCGACTACACGACCTATTATTTTAATATTTCGGACGTTTACGACTGCGGGCATTGGCAAAACAGAACGCTTATGAAGTCCTGCAACGACTATCTGTACGGCTTTAAGCTGACGTTCAACGGAGTTTCGGCGGGCAACGTCGCTATCGACGCGATAACGTTCGAGCGTGAAAACAGAATTTACGACTACGCCGCTCAAACGCTTACCTGCACGGCGGACGAAGACGACGAGACGGTAACCGTCGCCGGCAAGCTCAGACAAGAGTACGCGGGTAAAACGATAAATATCTACCGCATGCCCGTAGAAAATTACAACGAGTTGTTAAGCTATGGTAAGAACGTTCTTTTGGCAAGCGCGACCGCCGACGCAAACGGCAATTTCAGCGTGAGTTTCCCGTACGTTTTGCCGAGCGGGATAACGCACCTGTCGTCGAGGTTTTTGGCAAGTACGGAAGGCGTTAAGCTGTCGGACAGTTTCGTCATAGAAAATTGGCGCGAGCTTACCGAAGAAAATATTTACGGGTTCGAGCTCCCCGCACTCACGGTCAGCGTGTGCGACGCGCCGTTCAACGCCAAGGGCGACGGCTTTACGAACGACAACCCCGCTATACAGGCGGCTATCGACTACGTTTCGGCTCAAGGCGGCGGCACGGTCGTTCTTGAGGGCGACGACTCCGTTTACGGAAGAAGATACGTTGCGTCGCAGTTGAACCTTAAAAGCAACGTCGAATTAAGAATAGAAACGGGAGCCATCCTTTGGCAGTCCACGCGCTTTGAAGATTACGATTACGGCGACTACTCACCCGTTTACGGGCACGACGTAACTATCGAAGGCGCCGCCTGGACGCACGCCGCACCCTGCTGGAACAAACCCTTCCTGTACGCGTATAACGTAGACCATATCAAGATAACGGGCGGCGGCACTATCCGTATGTGCGACACGGGCAGTCAGTGGCTCGACGGAAACAGCTACAGCTGGGATTCCGATATTACCGCAAATTGCAATTCTGTGATACATATACACCCGATAGCCGTTTACGGTTGCGATTTCGTCGAAATATCCGACGTTACCGTCAAGCGCGGCGAGATATGGCACGTCAACAATTATCGCAGTTCTCACGTCTATATCGGCAACGTTAACGTTACCGAAGTCAACTGTATCAACGGCGACGGGTTCGGGTTCTCCGGCTCGCACGACGTTATCGTCGACAGATGCTATTTATATTCCAACGACGACGCGCTCGTTCTCGGCGCCAACTACGACGATCCGCGCGGTTACGGTCACGCCTGGTGGCGTTCGGAGCCGGACGGCGACAACCGTATCCACGACGTGACTTTAAGAAACAGCAATCTGTTCGGCGGGCACGGCGTAACGTTTATAACCTGGGGCTCGGCCAACCCCGACGCCGAAAGATCGGAAACGTATAATATCTTCGTTTACAACAACGTTCTCGGCGGAACGAGTACCGCCGTCGGCTGCTGGACGGATAACCCCTATTACGGCGACAGCGGGCTCGGAACTTACGACCAGCGCGAAAAGAACGACTATTCCGCGGTACGGAATATTTATATCGTCGGCAACGAGTACAACGCCCCCACTTTGATGGGCACCTGGGACGGCAATCCGCCCGAGATAGCGCCCGTTACCAACGCGGTCACCGACTGCGGGATAACTTCGCCGAGCACGTTCCAAAACGGCGCTTTCGACAGATCGTTGCGCTATCCCAACGAAATAGAATGGACGTCGGGGCTGACGTATTGGTCGAGAAACGTCGGGAGTAACGGCAGCATCGGTACGGAAGTTTACGGGCAGAAGACGGCGAAGATTCTTTCTACGGGTGAAACCGTCACCCAAAGCGACCGTCGTGCGTATATCGACGGCGACGGGGAACTGTATCAGGGACTTCACGAGGTGTTCGGAAGCTATATCGTAAGCTTTGACGTAATGCTTTCGGGCGGCTCCGCAACGCTGTTCGCAAGAAGCTCCAAAACGGGCGAAACGTTAGCGAGCAAGACGATTTTGCAGAGTAATTCTCTTGAAACGGTGACGATACGATTTTCCGTGGCGCGCTCGGCAGACGTAGAGATCGGTATAATGCACGAAGGTCAGTCGGGAGAAAGGGTTTACTTCGACAACGCGGATATAACGGCGGACCTTGTCGCGTGCGATTATTCGGTCGACGGCGAAACGGTGACTGAAGACTTTAACGGCGAGAAGGCAAAATTCGTTTCCTATCCGAGTAACAAAGTGACCTTGCAGGACGGCAAGCTCGTCAACGACAGCTACAACGAATACAAATTCATCTTCGACGGCGATGCGGTAAGCGAGTTCGAGATGAAAGTGGATATCTATTTTTCGCAGAATACCAAGACCAATAACGGCGTGTACCTTATGGTCGCCAAAGCCGCCGCCGGACAGGATAAGATAACCGCATACAACGTGCAGGTAGAAACGGAGACCGAGTATTCGGGCGAATACTCTTTGGCGCTGTATCTGTTTGAACAGCGCTACGTCGGAATGTTGAAACGCGTAGACTCCATCGCCAAAAAGACGGATCACGTTTCGCTTCGCATAGTGGTCAAAAACAGCGTGCTGTGCGTGTTTACGGACGGCGGAGAACTTCCCGTGATGACTTACGAATTCGAGGAAGGAACGAGCGGTAAAGTGGGTTTAAGATCGCAATTTGCGGCGTGCGCGTTCGATAACTTCTCGCTTACCGCCGCGCAGTACGTTCAGGAAGAATCGTATTATGATATCCTTCGCGTAACGCTTATGAACGCGCTCGATATCGCGCCCGATAATTACACCGACGAAAGCTACGCCGCGTTGCAGGATGAAATATCCGTCGCGATAGAAACGCTTAGAAGCGGCGGCACGAACGAAACTTATCGCTTGGAAAACGAACGGCTCGAAGCTGCCGTCGCGGCGCTTAAGTTAAAAGAAGAACCTACGTCTTCGGGCGAGGCGGAAACGTCGCAAGAACAGTCCGCTGTCGAAAGCGAGTATAGTTCTTCCACTACCTTGCCGCAGACTTCTTCCGCTACTGCTCCCGCATCTTCTACGAATAGTTCGGGTTGCGGCGGAGTCGTGCCTGCAGGCGTGATAACTATCGTAATACTCTTCGTTATAGCTTCGGCGATACTTTTCAGAAAGAGAAGGACGGAGTGATCGCGGATAAAGTATATCGACGTATCGCTTTAAGGCGTTTATCGCCGCGAAACACGAAAAATCGGCGCAAGTCGGATACCCGACTTGCGCCGTTATTAATATATGAAAATATTTACAAAAAATGCGTTTTATCGACTTATAGGGCGGTTTTTTCTATAAACGGTCTTGCGGTTTTTCGGCTTTATCGGGTGAAAAACTTTGGGCCTGTCCGTCGGTATCATCGTTAGAGTCGGGTATGATATCGGTATCGTTTGCAGGGCTTTCTTTTTCTTCGGAAAGAGCAGTAGAAGGACGGCGTGAAAAGCCTTTATACCTTATCAAAGACACGAATACCGAAACGATAGTGAAAGAGGTGGTCAAAGCGCCGGGGATAGAACCTACGAGGATATTATACGCAAGCCACGGCGGTTGCGCCGCGAGGTAGCCTTTCCGCAAATTGTTTTCGTTTTTGAACCTTAACGCAACGGTGGCTATCGTCGTGCCGAGCGTAGGAAGGAGCGAATACCAATTTTCGTAAGTAATAATTCCGAAAGCTATCGTAAAAGAGCAGAAAACGACTACCCAGATATTCGACCTTGCCCATTTTTTATCGATGGAATAAACTATTCCGCGGAACACGGCGATAAAATTAAGCGCAAGCGCCGTATACGTTCCGAGCAGAAAATAGTGTACGCACCACAAAGCGTTGCCGCTATACTGCATCATCAGTATATGGTTGCGCTTTTTAAGCTGATAGCATAAAATGGTCAACGACATTGCCGCTATGCCTATCGCTTGGATAATAATATTTCCCGTCGTTGTCTGAAAAAACTCTGATTGCATTTTTCTGCCGCTTTCGTCGAGGGCGAATACAACCGTCGTCGGCGTTAATATGCTTATGTATTTCGTGTGCCGTAATACTTAAAAAACGGCGTTTATCGACTTATAGGCAGGCTTTTGCCGCTAAAAGCGATATTTTTGTCAGCCCGCGAAATCGTTGTCGAGGACGACGAAATATTTATAATGCGGGTAAGCGTTTGAAATTTCTTCGATTATTTTGTCGCGGAAAGCCTCGGCGTCAGCCGAAAAATCGACTATGATATCGAACGTAACGGTAGAGTTTTCTTCGTCGATATAAAGCCCGTGCATCTGCAGTACTTCGGGATATTTGGATATTATCTCCAAAAGTTTCGTCTTCATTTCGGAGTAGATGCCCGCGGTATCCGACGAAGAGTATATGCCGATAGTCATTATTATCCCGAGCTTTTCGTACAATTCCACCGAAAGCATACGGGTGAGCTTATGTATCTCTTTGGCGGTAAGGTCTTCGTCCACTTCGACGTGCACCGAGCCTATTATCTTGGTCGGCCCGTAAGTGTGGAGCGTAAGATCGTAAGCCCCGCGGACTTCTTTATGCGCCTCGAGCGTGGCCGTTATCTTATCTGTGAGCGAACTGTCGGCTCGGACGCCGATAATACCGTCGAGCGTTTCCGAAAGTATGCCGATACCGGCTTTGAAGATGAACAGAGAGATTATCGCGCCGAGTATGCCTTCGACGTAGTAGAACTTGAAAACGAGCGCGATTATCGCCGAAACGAGCGTCGCAAACGATAATACCGCGTCAAACGTCGCGTCGGCGCCGGAGGCTATCAAAGTAGTCGAATCGAGCGATCTCCCTACGGACGAAACGTATCTGCCGAGGAGTATTTTGGCTATGACCGCCACCGCGATTATGACGAGCGAATAGATCTTATAATCGGTCTCTTCGGGCGTGATTATCTTGGTTATGGACTCCTTTAACGAAGTGACGCCCGCAAACAGAATGATGAACGCGATGATGACGGAAGTTATGTATTCTATCCTGCCGTGTCCGTATGGGTGCTTTTTATCGGGTTTTTTTGAAGAAAGCTTGGTGCCGATAATGGTTATCACGGAAGAAAGCACGTCGCTTAAGTTGTTTACCGCGTCCATTAAGACGGCGACCGAGTTGGCAAGTAGCCCCACCGCGCCTTTGAACACGACTAAAACGGCGTTGACGATTATACCGAAAACGCTCGTTCTTATTATCTTTTTGTCACGATTCGTCTGCATAATTCAATCCGATACCTTTTTAAGCTCGCCGTCGAGCGCTTTTCTTAAACCTATCGCAAGCTGGTCGGCACAAGAAGTCGACCTGAAGCCGCAGATATTTCCGCGGAGCTTTTCTTCGACGTATTCGACCGTCTGACCGTCGATAAGTTTTGAAATGGCTTTCAGATTGCCGTTGCAACCGCCCGTAAAACTTACGTCGGAAACGACGTTCCCGTCAAGTTTAAAGCGAATTGCCACCGAACAAACGCCCGAAGGCTTAAAGACGTAATACATTATATGCAGACCTCCTTTGATAATGGAATGAGATTAACGTTTTTTCTTGTTGACACAAGAAAAAACCGTTAGGACTTGTGGTCGTGAGCGGCTTAACGCGGGAAATCAATCCCCGCTACCGCTCTCGGCGTAATTTAGTTAACATTTTTTCTCGTTAACACGAGAAAAAATCGTTAGGACTGAAGGTCGGAGGCGTTTAACGGCGAAAATGAATTCCGCCTACGCCTCTCGGCGTAATTTAATTAACGTTTTTTCTTGTTGGCACAAGGAAAAACCGCCGCTCGCAGAGTCCGAGAAGGAACGACGTTGCCTTATAGCGTCAAACGATATTATCGCAAAAATAGCGCGGCGGTCATTAAAGCATTAAAGCAGTTCTTTTACGGATTTTTCTATTGATTCGGGGGTATCGGTCGGGGCGAAGCGGGCCACGACGTTGCCGTTTCTGTCGACGAGGAATTTGGTAAAATTCCATTTGATGCGTGAGCCGAGCGTGCCGTGCTGCTGCTCTTTCAAGAACGCATAAAGCGGTTCGGCGTCTTTTCCGTTGACTTTTATTTTGGAAAACTGTCTGAAAGTTACTCCGAAACGCCCTTTGCAAAAAGCGACTATCTCGTCGTTGGTGCCGGGCGCCTGCCCCAAGAACTGATTGCACGGAAAGTCGAGTATCTCAAAGCCGTCCGCATTGTACTTTTCGTACATAGCCTGAAGCCCCTCGTACTGCGGGGTAAATCCGCAACCCGTCGCGGTGTTGACGATGAGCAGGACTTTGCCCTCGTAGTCTTTCATACTGACGTCGTTGCCTTTGGCGTCTTTAACTGTAAAATCGTATATCGACATGATGGTCCTCCTTTTATCGCGGTCGGTTATTTACGGCAAAAAGCGCGTCGGCCGCGTATCGACCGCCATATCAGCCGTATATAATATCATAACTTTTTGCGGCGCGATTGTCAAGTGATTTTGAGTGTTTTAGCGCCCGCCGCGTGAGTATTATGCCGCCTGCTACTAAAGTAAACTGCCGCACTACGCATCGTAAAAAAGGTCGAAAAACCGCGTCCAAACAGCTATATTTATTCGATATTTAACGATATTTGCGAAAAATAAGTTGATTTTTTGCCTGCAATAGTTTATTATAAAAAGGTATAAATATAAAAAATACATTTTCAGGAGTCAAAAATATGTTTTCAACTTATCTCGACGGAAAGCGCAAAGATATGAAAGAGCTTGTCGCCGAGCTGAAAAAGAGCTTTAACTACGTCAGCATTTTAGGTACCGACGTCAGCTCGACCAACTACCGTGCCGACAAGCGCTTAACTTCCGCGCAGGACGGTTCGGGCGAATGCGGTTTCGTCATCAAAATGCACGACGGAAAGTCGTTTTTCGAGTATTCTCTCGACGACGTTTCGGGCGACAAAAAGGCGCTTGCGGAGCACATAGTAAGCTCCGTCAAGACCACCCCGTCGCTCGATAAGCGCATGATATCCGTTGCGGCTTTAAAGGACGAACCGCTCAAAAAGGACTTCGTTCGCGAGACCGATTTCGCTTCCTATTCCGACGAATACCTTTTGGGGCTTTGCAAAGACCTTTCGGCAAAGATATGCGAAAAGGACGAAAAGGTCTTAAACGGCATGGCTATGATATCGACGATGCTCGTTTCAAAGCTTTTCATTACGGAAAACAGGGAGCTTTCGCAGCATTACGGCTGGGCGTACGGGTATCTCATAAACGTATATAACGACGGCAAACTCGTTCAGGCGCGCGACATAAGCGGCAAGGATAACTTGGCGGCGCTTATCGTCAAGCTCAACGCGGGCGTTGATAAGGTCGTAGACCTTGCCCGTCACCTCGTGAAAGCCAAACCCATAGTGCCGGGCGTTTACGACGTTATAACCGATCCTTCCATAACGGGGCTCATCGCGCACGAAGCTTTCGGCCACGGCGTGGAAATGGACCAGTTCGTGAAAGACCGCGCCATGGCAAAGCATTGCGTTGGCGAATACGTTGCGTCCCCGATAGCCAATATGCACGACGGGGCGGCGGCGACCGAGAGCGTTGCGTCGTACTTTTTCGACGACGACGGCGTTCTCGCGCACGATACGCAGATAATAAAAGACGGCATACTCGTTGCGGGACTATCAGACTTAGCGTCGGCAACGCAGCTCACGACCGAGCCTACGGGTAACGGCAGGCGCGAGTCGTTCAAAAGGAAAGCCTATTCGCGTATGACGAACACCTTCTTTACGGTCGGCAAAGACAAGCTCGAAGACATGATAGCGTCCGTCAAGCACGGGTATATGCTTTTCGAGACCAACAACGGCATGGAAGATCCGAAGAATTGGCAGATACAGTGTACCGCCGAATACGGCATAGAGATAGTCGACGGCAAGCTTACGGAAAACTACGTTTCGCCCGTCGTCATGAGCGGCTCGGTGCCAGAACTTTTAAAGTCCATTTCCATGGTCTCGGACAACTTCGAGGTCATCGGCGCGGGTATGTGCGGCAAGGGCTATAAAGAATGGGTGCGCGTTTCCGACGGCGGCCCGAATCTCAAAGTGAGGGTGAAATTAGGATGAAAAACGTTATAGAACTTTTGAAAAAAGCCGAAGGCATAAACGGTTGGCGAGTTACGGAGTCGGCAACGAAGTCTTACGAACTGTTCTTCGTTCACGAGGCTTTGGAGACGGTGCGTTCCACCGATACGGTCGATACCGAAGTCACCGTTTACGTCGAGCACGACGGGTTTTTGGGCGATTCGGGTTTTAACGTCTATCGCTCGATGACCGACGAAGATATCGCCAAAAAGATAGCTACCGCCGCTAAAAGAGCGGGGCTTGTATATAATCAGCCGTACGTCCTTCCCGAAAAAGCCGAATTTAAAGCCGAGCTTAAGTCGGATATGAACGATATCGGTAATTTTGCAGATTACGCGCAAAAAATAGCCGACGCCGTGTTCAACGCGAAAGCGCCCGCGGGCGGTTCGATAAACGCGCTCGAAGTATTCGTATATAAAAAGACTTTGCACGTCATCAACAGCAACGGGCTGGATAAAGAGCAGGTAGGTTACAGCGCTTTCGTCGAGGCGATACCGACTTTCACGACCGAAAAACTTTCCGTCGAGATATACGAAAGTATGCGCTTTACCGACCTTAACGCCGAGAAGATAGCAAAGGAGATAGCCGAAAAGCTCGCCGATACCAAGGCGCGTTACGAGGCGAAAAAGCCGACTACTCCGATGACTGTAAACGTTCTACTTCGTCCGCACGAGATAGGACAGCTGATGTCGGATATAGCGTACGATCTCAACTACACGTCGGTATATATGCGCGCCAATCTCCGCAAGGTGGGCGAAGATATACAGGAAGGCGGCAACGGCGACAAGATAGACCTAACTATGTGTGCTGTCGTCGAAGGCAGCGACGCGTCGAGGTATTTCGACGCGGACGGCACCAAGCTCACCGACACCAAGCTTATCGAAGGCGGCGTCGTCAAAGCAAATTACGGCGGGCACCGCTTCGGGCAGTACCTCGGCGTGAAAGAGCCGAGCGGAAATCTTCCGTGCAAGGTGCTGGGGAAGGGAACGCTCACCGAGAAAGAGCTTGAAAAAGAGCCTTATCTCGAATGCGTGGCGCTTTCGGGGCTGCAGGTAGACCTTTACAACGACTATATCGGCGGGGAGATACGCACCGCGTATTACTGCGACGGCAAAAAGAAAACTCCCGTTACGGGCGTAACGATGAGCGCCAAGCTTTCGGACGTATTAAAGACCATGCGCCTGTATGACGACTGCGACGTAAACGGTTCGTATAAAGGCCCGACTCGTATGCTTATGAAAAACGTTACCGTGCTGTAAAAACGGCAAAAAAAATTTATTCGGGCAGGCGGCGAAAATATAAACGCGGCTGCCGTTACTGAAACTTTAAAAAAAATTAAAATAAAGAAAAAGCCCGCGGATAAAAGCGGGTTAAGATCAAGGTGAAATATGAACGCACTCGATATTTTAAAAGCACGCGGATTTATCAAACAGACGGTTTTCGAGGACGAACTCAACAAAATTCTCGACAGCGAGAAGATATCCTTTTACGTTGGGTTCGATCCGACTGCCGACTCTCTTCATATAGGTCATTACATACCCGTCATGGCTATGGCGTGGATGCAGCGTTGCGGGCATAGGCCGATAGCGTTGTTCGGCGGCGGCACGGGCATGATAGGCGATCCTTCGGGAAGAAGCGACCTTCGCGCAATGCTTACCAAAGAGCAGATAGCGCATAACGTGGACTGCTTTAAAAAGCAGATGTCCCGCTTTATCGACTTCGAAGGCGAAAACGCCGCGCTTATGGTAAACAACGGCGATTGGCTGTTGGATCTCAATTACGTCGACTTTTTGCGCGATATCGGCGTATATTTTTCCGTCAACAGAATGTTGACCGCCGAATGTTATAAGGCGCGTATGGAAAAGGGGCTTACCTTCCTCGAATTCAACTATATGCTGATGCAGGGCTACGACTTTTTGCGCTTGTATCAGGATTACGGCTGCATACTCGAGCTGGGCGGCGACGATCAGTGGTCGAATATGCTCGCGGGCGAAGACCTTATAAGAAGAAAACTCCAAAAACCCGCCTTTGCCGCGACGTGTACGCTTTTACTTACGTCCGAAGGCAAGAAGATGGGCAAGACTTCCAAAGGCGCGCTCTGGCTGGACGAAAACAAGACTTCGCCGTACGACTTTTATCAGTATTTCAGGAACGTGGAGGACGTGAAAGTCGCCGAATGTATGAGACTTTTGACGTTTATGGAGCTTGACGAGATAGCCGAACTCACCGCCCATAACGACGAGCGCATGAACGCCGCCAAGGAAAGGTTGGCGTTCGAGGTCACCAAACTCGTCCACGGCGAGGAAAAGGCTTTGGCGGCGCAAAAACAGGCTAAAGGCGCGTTCGGAGGCAACGCCGAAGATATGCCGTCGGTCGAAGTCGATAAAACGGAGTTCGTCCCAGATATCATGGTGGCGGCGGGCGTAGCCAAATCCAAGTCGGACGCGCGCACGCTTATATCGGGCGGCGGCGTCATCATAAACGAGGAAAAACTCGTCGGCCTGACTTTGCCCAAAGACGTTTTCGATAAGGGCGAATTTATCCTTCACAAAGGCAAAAAGGCGCACGTAAGAATTATCTTCAAAAAATAAAAAGCGGGGCTATAAGGCGGTAAACGCGATATTTTTGCGAGTGCCGCCTTTTAAAAAGACTTGAATTACGTTACGGTAAAAACTCAATGCGAGACCGAGGTCGTAATAGAAAGATCGCGGTTTATAACGCTCGTTGCTCCCTGCCCGACGGAAGAATCCGCAAGGGCAATTTTGCTTGCGCGGAAAAAAGAGCACCCGTTCGCCACGCATAACTGCTACGCGTTTATAGCCGAAAAGGGCAATTCCACGCGCTTTTCGGACGACGGCGAGCCGGGCGGCACGGCGGGCGCCCCTATAATGGAAGCTTTAAAGCGTGCGGGGCTTACCGATACGATAGTTATCGTAACGAGATACTTCGGCGGGATAAAGCTCGGCGCCGGGGGCTTGACGAGAGCGTACGCAAAGTGCGCGTCGGACGGGATAAAGGCCGCGGACGTAAAAAAATACGAGCTTTCAAAAAAGATAGAGCTTGATATCGCTTACGAAGATTACAACGTGTATCTTAAAATGAAGTGCGACGACTTAAAGACCGTCGATACCGCGTTTTCGGATAAAGTAAAGATAACGGCGTACGTCAAAAGTGAGGCTATAAGTCGGTTTTCGGCACTTTTTACCGAAACTTTTTTCGGCAGATATACGTTTAAAGAATTGAACGAAGAATACTTTTCGTTCGGGTAAAAGGGTAAAATGAAGACGATTACGCAGCTTACGGCGCAGCAAAAGAACAAAAAAAGAGTCAATCTTTTTCTCGACGACGAGTATTTTTGCTCGCTCGATCTTTTTACTGTTCTTTCCGAAAGGCTGAAAGTAGGAGATAAGGTGGACGAAAAGCGCCTTGCCGAAGTGTCTTTTAAAAGCGACTGTTCTTCCGCGCTCGATAAAGCGCTCAATTATATTTCGCGGAGCATGCACACCAAGGCGCAGACGATAAAATACCTTAAAGACAAGGATTATTCGGGCAAAGTGATAGCCGCAGTCATCGATAAGCTTACTGAATACGGCTACGTCGACGACGAGGACTACGCCGAAAAGTATTTTAAGGAAAAGTCTTCAGTTTACGGCGCGAAAAAGATAATTTTCGACCTTAAAATGAAGGGCGTGGACGAAAAGACCGCCCGGGCCGTCGCGGAAAATTATCAGGACGAAGGCGAGGCGTGTATGAACGTCGCGTTAAGATATCTCAAGGGCAAAGAGCTCGATTTTACCATGCGGCAAAAGTGTTACAGATATCTTATCTCCAAGGGCTTTGACTACGACGCGGTCAAATCGACTCTCGATAAAATAGGCGGCGGGGACGATCTATGAAGATAATACTGCTCGATAAGGTCGATTCCACCAACGACTATGTTAAAAAGTTCATAAAAAACGGCGAAACGGTCGCCGTCGTCGCCAAACGGCAGACTAAAGGTAAAGGCACGAAAGGAAGGTCTTTCGTTTCGGACGAAGGCGGCGTTTACGTTTCCGTGTTGAAGTTTTATTCGGGGCTTAAAGCAAGCGAGGCGTATTCGATAATTTCCGATACCGCCGTAGCCGTCGTCAAAACTTTGGCGGCTTTCGGCGTTGAAGCTTCTATCAAGTGGCCGAACGACGTTTTTGCCTGCGGGAAAAAGATTTGCGGCATACTAACAGAAACCAAGCTCGTGGGCGAATACGTCGAATACGGCGTTATAGGTATCGGCATAAATATCAATAACGATATAGCGCCGGAGATAGAAAACGTTGCCGTATCCGCAAAGACGATAACGGGACGGGAAATTAATATCGACTCCGTGCTCGCTACCCTTTTATTTAACATCGAACAAAAGCAGGAAGCGGGGCTATACGCCCGTTATTCGTGCGTTTTGGGCAAAAAGATAAGAGTAGTAAAGCCGAGCGGCGACAGTTATTTCGCCGTCGCCGAAGAGGTCTTATCCGACGGCAGATTGAAGCTTGTCGGCGGCGAAGTGCTTACCGCCGCCGAAATATTTTTGGAATAATCTTGTATGCACGGCTTACGCCGTGATGATATGCACGCCGTTGGCGTGGTGATATGCAAGGCTTACGCCTTGATGATATGCACGCCGAATGGCGTGATGATATGCAAGGCTAGCGCCTTGATGATATGCACGCCGACTGGCGTGATGATATGCCAAACCCACGGTTTGGATAGCGTAGATATATGAAATATGAAAATCGGGCGCAGGTCGGATTTCCGAC
>JAFZXN010000013.1 GCA_017616695.1 Clostridia bacterium
GGTATTCTCGTGGCTCTTTCTTGCTTTGAGCTTTCTGTCGATATCGTAAACGACTTTAGCTCTTTCGGCGCGTACGTCCACGTTCCTGCGGGTATAAGCGTCGACGATAGGCTGACCGCCGCCGTTTACGCAACCGCCCGGGCAAGCCATGATCTCGATGAACTGATAATCGGCCTCGCCGTTTTTGACCTTTTCGCAAAGCGTTTTGGCGTTTTCAAGGCCGGAAGCCACGGCGACTTTAACGGTAACGTCACCGGCTTTATAAGTAGCCTCTTTTACGCCCTTCGTTCCGCGGACTTCCTTAAACTCAACGTTTTCGAGCTTTTTGCCGGAAACCGTTTCAACGGCAGTACGCAAAGCGGCTTCCATAACGCCGCCCGTAGCGCCGAAAATGGCGCCTGCACCCGTATATTCGCCCAAAGGAGCGTCGAATTCCGATTCGGGGATATCTTTAAAGAGTATACCCGCTTTCTTTATCATACGGGCAAGTTCTCTCGTAGTGATAACGGCGTCGATATCGGGATAGCCGGAAGCAGCCTGGTCGTCACGCGTCTTTTCAAACTTTTTGGCGACGCAAGGCATTACGGCAACGACGTAAAGCTTGGCGGGATCGATGTTCATCTTCTTGGCGTAATAAGTCTTGACTATGGCGCCGAACATCTGCTGCGGAGATTTACACGTCGAAATGTGCGGGATAAGTTCGGGATAATGATATTCCATAAATCTTATCCAACCGGGAGAACAGCTCGTTATCATGGGGAGCGTGCCGCCCGTAGTGATCCTTTCGATAAGCTCGTTCGCCTCTTCCAAAATGGTAAGGTCGGCAGTAAGGTTGATATCGAAAACCTTGTCGAAATCGAGCATCTTCAAAGCGGTGACCATCTGACCTTCTACGTTGGTGCCGATGGGATAACCGAATTCTTCGCCAAGACCGGCTCTTACCGACGGCGCAACGCCTACGATAACGGTCTTTTCGGGATCGGCTATCGCGGAAAGAACGTTGTTGATCTCGCTCTTTTCGGTGAGAGCGCCCGTCGGGCAAACGTTGATACACTGACCGCAACCTGCGCAAGCCGTTTCGGCAAGGTCAACGTCGAAAGCCTGACCGATCTCCGTAGCAAAGCCACGGTTCTTGGTGTTTATAACGCCGCAATGCTGAACTTTGTTGCAGACGGCAACGCATCTGCGGCAAAGGATACATTTGTCGTTATCTCTGACGAGATAAGGCGTGGAATAATCGGGCGTTCTTTCGCTGTGCGCGCCCTTATACATATGCTCGTCGCAGCCGTATTCATAGGAAAGCGCCTGCAATTCGCAATGAAGGTTTCTGTCGCAGGAAAGACATTCTCTCTTATGGTCGGAGAGGATAAGCTCGAGCGTAGTCTTTCTCGAATCGCGGATCTTGGGGGTGTTGGTGAACACTTCCATTCCTTCCGTAACTGGATAAACGCACGCCGCGGCGAACGATCTCGCGCCTTTAACTTCGACGACGCAGATACGGCAAGCGCCGATAGCGTTGATGTCTTTCATATAGCAGAGCGTGGGGATCTTGACGCCGGCGACTTTCGCGGCCTCAAGTATGGTCGTTCCTTCGGGAACGGTAACGGGAATATTGTTGATCTTAAGATTAATCATTATTTTTACCTCCCCTTAACCTTTCTTTACTGCGCCGAACTTACAAGTCGACATACAAGCGCCGCACTTGACGCATTTTTCGTTGTCGATAGCCATAGATGCAAGTTTATGACCGGGCGCGGTGTAATCTGTTCTCGAAATAGCTTCGGCAGGGCACTTCTTGGCGCACATACCGCAGCCGATACAAGCTTCTTTGTCGATGGAATACTTCAAAAGCTTCTTGCAAACGCCCGCGGGACACTTCTTGTCCACGACGTGAGCGATGTATTCGTCTTTGAAGTATCTCAAGGTCGAAAGAACGGGGTTAGGAGCCGTCTGACCGAGACCGCACAAAGAGTTGGCTTTAATGTAGTAGCAAAGCTGTTCCATCTTATCGAGGTCTTCGAGCGTTGCCGTACCTTCGGTAACTTTGGTCAAAAGTTCCAACAGCCTCTTGTTGCCGATACGGCAAGGCGTACATTTACCGCAGGATTCGTCGACGGTGAATTCAAGGAAGAATTTGGCTATGTCGACCATGCAGTTGTCTTCGTCCATAACGATAAGACCGCCGGAACCCATCATGGAACCTATGGAAATAAGGTTATCGTAATCGATAGGTATATCAAGGTGCTGCGCGGGAATGCAACCGCCGGAAGGACCGCCCGTTTGCGCCGCTTTGAACTTCTTGCCGTTGGGGATGCCGCCGCCTATCTCGAACAGGACTTCGCGGAGCGTCGTGCCCATAGGAACTTCGACAAGACCGGTGTTCGTGATCTTTCCGCCGAGAGCGAAGACCTTGGTACCCTTGCTCTTTTCGGTACCGATAGAGGAGAACCACTCCGCGCCTTTTAATATGATCTGCGGAATGTTGGCGTAAGTTTCGACGTTATTCAAAATAGTCGGTTTTGCAAACAGACCTTTGATAGCGGGGAAAGGAGGTCTCGGTCTCGGTTCGCCGCGCTTACCTTCGATAGAAGTCATAAGAGCGGTCTCTTCACCGCAGACGAACGCGCCTGCGCCGAGCCTTATCTCAAGGTCGAAATCAAAGCCCGTGCCGAAAATGTTCTTGCCGAGAAGACCGTACTGTTTAGCCTGGTCGATGGCAAGCTGCAATCTCTGAACGGCTACGGGGTATTCGGCTCTGACGTAAACGTAACCCTGATTTGAACCGATAGCGTACGCAGCGATAGCCATAGCTTCGATAACGACGTGCGGATCGCCTTCGAGAACGCTTCTGTCCATGAACGCGCCGGGGTCGCCCTCGTCGGCGTTGCAGCAAACGTATTTGACGGGGCCTTCGCTCGCTTTTGCGAATTTCCACTTTAAGCCGGTCGGGAAGCCCGCGCCGCCTCTGCCGCGAAGTCCGGAAGCTAACACTACGTCGATAACGTCCTGCGGAGTCATCTGCGTAAGGACTTTGGCAAGGGCCTGATAGCCGTCTCTGCCGATGTACTCTTCGATGTTTTCGGGATCGATCACGCCGCAGTTACGAAGAGCGAGATGTATTTGTTTTTTCATGAATTCGGTGTCTTTCAAAGAATTGACGACGGTGCCGTTCTGTTCCTTGTAAAGAAGCCTTTCTACGGGCTTGCCGCCGAGAACGTGTTGCTCGAGAATATCGGTAACGTCTTCGGCTTTGACCGAATGATATAAAGTTCCGTCGGGATATATTACCACTATCGGGCCTTTGGCGCAAAGACCGAAACAACCCGTGGTGATGACTTTTACTTCTCCGTTAAGACCGCGTTCGGTGAGCTGTTTGTTGAGCTCTTCGACTATCTTGAACGATTTGTTGGAGGCACAACCCGCAACGCCGCATACCATAATATGTGTTCTGTACATAGTTATCGTCATTCCTCCTTGATCATAAACTCTCTTCGACGATCTTCATCGCGTCGGATGCTTTTGCGTTTTCGTAGTATTTTTCGCCTTTCGTGCCAACGACTTTAACGCCTTTATTAAGTTCGTTATCGAACATGGCAAGGGCGTTACTATCGTACTTTTCGGCAACGGCTTCTATAAGCGCGTTCAACAAAAGCTTGTTTTCCGCCGTAATGCCCGCCGCGCCGATACCGACTTTGAAAAACGTCGTGGCGTCGTTCGCGGGTTGACGGTTGATGAACTGCTTGTTCATTTTGTTTCTTATCACGTTAAGCTCGTTTACGTTCATAATACCCTCCGTCAGCCTTCGAGCTGTCTGTACTTTTCGATAATGTCCGCAACGGATTTGACGGTAAGATTGCCGTAAACTTCGCCGTTGATGGACATGACGGGCGCTAAACCGCAGCAACCGAGGCAGCGAGTCGCGTCGAGTGAGAACATCTTGTCGGGCGTTACGCCGCCGCTCTCTATGCCCAAAAGCTTGACGAGTTCGTTATAGATCTCGCCCGAGCCTTTGACGTAGCAGGCGGTACCGAGGCACAAGCCTATCTGGTATTTGCCCTTGGGCGTCAAAGAAAACTGCGCGTAGAAAGTTGCCACGCCGTAAACTTCTGACAGCGGAACGGACATTTCCTCGGCGATTATGATCATAACCTCTTTGGGGAGATATCCGTATATCCCCTGTGCTTTCTGCAATGCGGGCATAAGTCCGCCGGGTACGCTTTTAAGCTCGGCGAGGACTGCCCTCAGTTGCTTTTCCTGTTCGGGAGTACCGTCGAACGGTATCGCGATTTTTTGTTTCATACAGCCTCCGATAAGTAATATAAACAAAAATTTATTTTTTAAAATTTTACCGACGTGGCGCGAAAGCCTTCCGCCGACAGATTTTTAAGCAATTGACGCGATATCTTTTAATAACGGGTATTATCTCGTCGGATAAAGATAACGTATAGCCATTCGCTCAACCTTACAGATTATATCATAATATAAGGTTTTTCGTCAATAATTTTTTGCCGTTTTGTCGATATTACGAACAAAAAGTAAAAAAATTCGACACGACAAGGCTCAAATAAGCCGAAAACGGCGTAAATTAGCGACGGCACAGGAAAAATTTTCCTGCTTTTTACCGCAATAAGTCGTCGTAAAAGCAAAAACGGCTCCGCAACTTACAGTCGCTTAGAACCGTTTAAACCGTCAATTATCGTTAAGAAAGCCCTTAAAAGCGTTCTCAAAACCTTCGAGCGGGAGAGTTACTACGCTTCCGTCCGACATCTTTTTAAGCTCCACACGGTCAGAATCGAGCTCGTTATCGCCGATCGTGACCACGTATTTTGCTCCGAGCTTATCCGAATACTTGAACTGCGCCTTGACGCTTCTTTCCATGTGGTCTATCTCGCACTTGACGCCCGCTCTTCTTAAAGCGCTCGCAAGATAAAACGCCTTGTTATAAGCCCTTTCGCCCATCGTTGCGAAATAGAGCGAGACCTCTCCATCTTCGGGTATCTTTACGCCCGTAGCCTCCATGAGCATGAGCACGCGCTCGAGCCCCATTCCGAACCCTACGCCGGGAACGCTGCCGCCGCCGAGCTGGCCGATAAGGTTATCGTACCTGCCGCCGCCGCAGACGGTGCCCTGCGAACCGAGACTGTCGGTCACGAATTCGAAGACCGTTCTCGTATAGTAATCGAGTCCGCGGACGATATGCGGATCGACCTCGAAATCGAGCCCCGCCGTCGCAAGAAGACCTTTTAGTTTCTCGAAATGCGCGCGGCAATCGTCGCAAAGATAATCGGTTATGACGGGCGCGTCGGCTACGGTCTCTTTGCAGGTATCGACCTTGCAGTCGAGAATACGGAGCGGGTTTTTATCGAGCCTTGTAAGACAAGTTTCGCAAAGCCCGTCCTTTTTGTCGGCAAAATAAGCCCTTAAAGCCTTGTTATACGCGGAGCGGCATTCCGGGCAGCCCATACTGTTTATCTTGAGTTTTACGTGCAATCCGAGCGCCGTAAGGATATCGTACGCAAGGAGAATGACCTCCGCGTCGGTATCGGCGGAAGAAGAACCGTAAAACTCCACGCCGAACTGGTGATGCTCGCGCAGTCTTCCCGCCTGCGGACGTTCGTAACGGAAAACGGGCGTGATATAATACATTTTGAGCGGCATAGCCGAATTTTTGAGTCCGTTTTCGATAAATGCGCGCGCAACCCCCGCCGTTCCCTCGGGCTTAAGCGTGATACTGCGGTCGCCTTTATCTTTAAAGGTGTACATTTCTTTATTAACGATGTCCGTCGTATCGCCTACGCCGCGCAAAAACAGCTCGGTATGTTCGAACGTGGGAGTTCGTATTTCTTTTGCGTTGTATTTATCCGCTATTTTGCGGACGATACTTTCAACGTAATGCCACTTATAGGATTCTTCCGGCAAAACGTCTTTCGTTCCTTTCGGAATATTTACCATATCATCACCTTTTTCGCCGCTGAAAATTTGCGGCACGGTAGTATATTAAAGAATGAATTTTTTGAGATTTCTGCGTTCGACCGCCTCGTAAAGATGCTCGTCAACGTATTTTTTATCGATCACGAGGTCGATTACGGGGTGCGTGCCGTCGGCGTTGAAGGAAATGTCTTCGAGGAGATTTTCCATTATGGTATGCAGTCTTCTCGCGCCGATATCTTCCTGCGTGGCGTTCATTTCCACGCAAAGTTCGGCTATCTCTTCGATAGCGTCGTCGGCAAACGACAGATTGATGTTATCCACCGACAAAAGCGTGGCGTACTGCTTGGTAATGGCGTTCTGCGGAACGGTCAGTATCTTTACGAAATCCTCTTTTGTAAGGCTTTCGAGCTCGACGATTATCGGGAAACGCCCCTGAAGTTCGGGGATAAGGTCTTCGACCGCCGCGATATGGAACGCACCCGCCGCGATGAACAGTATATAATCGGTCTTGACCGTGCCGTATTTGGTGACTACGGTCGAGCCTTCGACTATGGGAAGGATATCCCTTTGAACGCCCTCTCTCGAAACGTCGGCGCCGCCCGTTTTGGACTTGCTTGCTATCTTATCTATCTCGTCGATGAAAATTATTCCTTCCTGCTCTGCGCGGCGGACGCCCTCGGATACGACGGCGTCTTCGTCAATAAGCCTTGCGCCCTCTTCTTCGGCGAATATCTTGACGGCTTCTTTTACGGTAACGCGCTTTTTCTTTCTTTTCTTGGGCATTATCTCGCCGAAAATGGAACCGAGATTGATCTCCGTTCCGCTACCCGGGACTATCTCCATACTCTTGGGCGCGTCCACGACGTCGATATCTATAAGCGTGTTATCGTGTTTTCCGCTCTCGAAATCTCTTTCGAGTTCGCTCCTGAAAATTTCTTCCGCCGTCTCGCCTTTTTCGAGCCGCATCGCGTCGTAAAGTATTCTGAACACTTTCTTTTTGGCGGAAGCTTCGGCGCGGACGGAAACATCGCGCATCTTTTCTTCTCTGACGAGGCGCACGGAACATTCCACGAGATCTCTGATCATAGACTCGCAATCTCTTCCGACGTAACCGACTTCCGTGAATTTCGTCGCCTCGACCTTTATAAACGGCGCGCGGACGAGCTTGGCAAGTCGTCTTGCAATCTCCGTTTTACCTACGCCCGTCGGGCCTTTCATAATTATATTTTTAGGGGTTATCTCGTCCTGAACTTCGAGAGGGAGCCGACTTCTTCTGTAACGGTTACGTAAAGCTACGGACACCTCTTTTTTAGCTCTTTCCTGCCCGATAATATATTTATCGAGTTCGGCGACTATCTGTCTTGGTGAAAGATAATTCATTTCAATCCTCCTTTACCGTTTCGACGCGTATATTGTCGTTAGTGAATATACATATCTGACTTGCTATTTTTAGGGCTTTCTGCGCGATGACGTCGGCGGGATAGTCGGTCTCCTGCGCCAAAGCTCTCGCCGCGGCAAGCGCGTAATTTCCGCCGCTGCCGATAGCACAGATGCCGTCGTCCGGCTCTATGACGTCGCCCGAACCCGAGATGATGACCATAGTGTTTTTATCGGCGGTTATCATCATTGCTTCGAGCCTTCTGCCCACTTTATCGTTACGCCAAAGCTCCGCAAGTTCGACTGCGCTTCTTAAAAGATTGCCCGAATATTTATTGAGCATTCCTTCAAAGCGTTCGCAAAGGGTAAACGCGTCGGAAACGGAACCGGCAAAGCCGAGAATGACGTTCCCGTTAAATATGCGCCTTACTTTTTGCGCGCTGTTTTTAAAGACTATGCTGTCGCCGAGGGTAACTTGCCCGTCGCCCGCGATAGCCGTAAGTCCGTTCTTTTTTACGGCACAAATAGTAGTGCCTTTCAAATCGTTACTCATTGATGATCTCCGAAATTTCTTTTATTTTTGCCAAAGAACGCTCGCCCATAAGCTTCTTTTTGAGCTTTTTGTCGCGGGTATCGGCTACGGGGCGCAATATCCCGTAGTTGGCGTTCATCGGCTGGAAATCGGCGTTTTCCCGCGAGCAGTACGCCGCGAGAGCGCCTATGACCGTAGTGTCGGTGAAATCTACGGCGGGTTTGTTTTTAAGCTTTCTGTCGAGCGATATGGCGGCTATAAGCCCCGAACCTATCGATTCGACGTAGCCTTCCACGCCCGTTATCTGCCCGGCAAAATAGCACAATGGGTGCGCCTTGACGGAAAAATCTTTGTCAAGCACTGCGGGCGCGTAAATATAGGTGTTTCTGTGCATCACTCCGTAGCGGAGAAACTCGGCGTTTTTAAGCGCGGGAAACATTGAGAAAACCCGCTTTTGTTCGCCCCACAAAAGATTGGTCTGAAAGCCCACTATGTTATACATAGTGCCGCTCTCGTTTTCCTTTCTCAATTGCATACAGGCGTAAGGCCAGCGCCCCGTTCTCGGATCGGTCAGTCCCGCGGGCTTTAACGGCCCGAAACGAAGAGTATCGAACCCGCGTTCGGCCATGACTTCAACGGGCATACAGCCTTCGAAGACCTTTACGTCTTCATTCTCGAAAGCGTGTTTGGTCGCCCGTCCGGCGGTTATGAGCGCCTCGTAAAAAGCCGTGTAGCCCTCTTTATCTATCGGGCAGTTGACGTAATCGCCCGAACCGACTTCGCCGTAGCGGTCGCAGATGAAGGCCTCGGAAAAATCTATGCTGTCGCCTGCGATTATGGGTGCTTCCGCATCGTAAAAATACAGCCCGTCGGAAAAGTTCTTTCTTATAAAATCGCTCAATCCTTCGGTCGTTAAAGGCCCCGTCGCTATAATGGTCGGTTCGTCGAAATTAATTTCCGTTACGTCCTTACATATAAATTCCACGTTGGGAAAGCTTTTTAAGCCCTCGGTTATCTTGCGGGCAAATTCTTCCCTGTCGACGGCAAGCGCGTTCCCCGCGGGAACTTTAGTCAAAAGAGCGACGCGCAAAACGAACGAGCCGAGATCGAGCAATTCCTGCTTTAAAAGCCCGCAGGCATTGCCGTAAACGTCGCTCGATTTAAGGGAATTGGAACAGACGAGTTCCCCGTAATTGACGTTGCAATGCGCGGGTGTGAATTTGTCGGGCTTGATGTCGAAAAGCCTTACGTTATATCCCTTTTTTGCGAGATAATAACAGGCTTCGCTCCCCGCAAGGCCGCCGCCTATGACGTTTATTACCATATTATTTATTACCTTTTGACGATTTTTCGCCTTTTTGAACTTTGACGTTGTATCCGCACTCTTTGTCCGAACAGCGCTTTATCTTGCCGTCTTTGGAAAGCACGAGGTATTTTCCGCAATCGGGGCAGTATTCGTCGAGCGGCATATCCCAGCTCATGAACTTACATTCGGGATAATTGGAGCAACCGTAAAACAGTTTGCCGCTTTTGGAAGTCATTTTCTGCGTCGGTTTATGGCAAATGGGACAAACGCCCGCCTTTTCGGTAAGGCTCTTGGTGAATTTACAGCTTTCGCATTGCAGATATTTGCCGAATTTACCTTGCTTAAGCGTCATTTCGCCGCCGCACTTTTCGCATTTTTCAGTCGATCTTTCTTCGTTGAGCGCCTTGATATTCGTGCATTTGGGATAATTCGGGCAAGCAAGAAATCTGCCGTACTTGCCGTTTTTATAAACCATTTTAGCGCCGCACTTTTCACAGATAACGTCCGATTCTTCGGCGTTTTCCGACTTGATATTCGAACATTGAGGATAATTTGAGCAAGCAAGGAAAGTTCCGTATCTGCCTTTTTTCCTGACCATTTTCGCGCCGCACTTTTCGCACACGAAATCGGTATATTCGTCGCCGTCGGTCGTGGCTTTGACGAGCTGTTCGGCAAACGGCGGATAAAATTCCGCTATAAGCTTATGCCAATCTTTGCCGCCGTTTTCGATATCGTCGAGTTTGTCTTCCATATTAGCGGTAAACGAAACGTCCATAATGTCGGCGAAATACTTGACGAGAACGTCGGTCATCTTGAACGCTATCTCCGCGGGAACGATATATTTACCTTCTTTGGTCGTATATTTGCGCTTGGTGAGCACGGAAATTATCGTGGAGTAAGTCGACGGTCTGCCGATGCCCCTGTCTTCCATGGCTTTTACGAGCGATGCGTCCGTAAATCTGACGGGCGGCTTGGTGAACTTCTGTTCCTTGACGAATTTCGCTGCGGAAAGCGGCTGCCCGTCGTTAAGATCGGGAAGAACGGCTTCTACTATCTCGTCCTCGTCGGACTGTCTTTCGTAATCGTCGTAAACGGCGGTAAAACCTTTAAAGCGCGGAGTCCTGCCGCTTGCTTTAAACGTATAATCGCCGTTGGCAACTGAAATATTCATCGTGTCATATTCCGCATCGGACATCTGCGACGCGACGAATCTGTCGTAAATGAGCTTATATACGCCGTACTGTTTTTTATCGAGAAGTTTCTTTGCTATCTGCGGAGTCAACGAAAGGTCAATCGGGCGGATAGCCTCGTGCGCGTCCTGCGCGGATTTTTTGGAACGGTAAAAGTTGGGCTTTACCGGAACGTACTCGTCGCCGAATTTGTCCTTGATGAATTTAAGGCATTCCGCCTGAGCCTCTTTCGACACTCTTACGGAGTCCGTTCTTATATAAGTAACGAACGCCCTGTGCCCGTCGGGTGTGTCCACGCCTTCGTAAAGATACTGCGCGATAGACATTACCTGCGGCGACGACAAGCCGAGCTTGTTGGACGCGTCCTGCTGGAGCGTGCTTGTGGTAAACGGCGGGAGCGCGTGCGTTTTTATAAGCGTCCTTTTCACTTCCGAAACGACGTTTTTGCCGTTTGCAAGGTCGGACATGACCTTTTCGGCTTCGCTTAGATCGCTCGGTTTGAACTTTTTGCCTTTCTTTTCAGTAAGAAGCGCTTTAAAAGTCTGCTTTCCGTCGGTAAAATCGCCGTAAACGTTCCAATATTCTTTGGGAACGAAAGCCTTGATCTCGCGCTCTTTGTCGACTATTATCCTTAAAGCGACGGACTGCACTCTTCCCGCGGAAAGACCTTCTTTGATCTTTTTGCAAAGAAACGGGCTCAATTTGTAGCCGACGAGCCTGTCGAGGACTCGCCTTGCCTGTTGGGAATCGACGAGATTATAATTGATATCGCGCGGGTGCGCAAGCGCGTTCCTCACCGCCTTTTCGCTTATTTCGTTGAACTCTATCCTGCGGCATCTGCCTTTAAGTTCGAGAACTTCCTGAAGATGCCAGGAAATAGCTTCCCCTTCTCTGTCCGGGTCGGTCGCGAGATAGATCTGATCGGCTTTGCCGCTAAGGTCGGTAAGCCTTCTGATGATATCCTTTTTGGACGCGGTGATAACGTAGTTGGGCTCGAAGTTGCCCGCCGTGTTTACGCCGAGTCTCTTTTCCGGAAGATCGCGGACGTGACCGCCGCTTGCTTCTACTTTGTACTCTCCTCCGAGATATTTTTCGATCGTTTTCGCCTTTGACGGCGATTCGACAATGATCAATTTCATAAAACTGTACTCCGATGATGATTAAATCGATTGTTCCGCTATCCGCCGACGAAAAAACGCCGACTTTAGCGATATGATATTTTAAGTAATTTCCTTAAGTTAACGGGAAAATACTTTTTAAACCGCTTTATAACTGTTGCCAGAAAGTTTCACTATCAATCCCTGCAACTCGAGCGACGTGAGAACGGGTGCGAGCTCGAACATTTTCATGCCCGTTTTTTCCAGGATCGCGTCGGCGTCTTCAACGCCTTCTTTTATCAGCTTGAAAACCGAAAGCTCGTCGCCTTCAAGCTCCGTTTTTTCTTCTTCCTTGCGTTCGAGCCCCAAAAACGACAGGATATCGTTTACGTCGTCGCATAAAGCCGCGCCGCTGTTTTTGATAAGCGAATTGCAAAGAGCGCCTATCGCAGATCTCGGCGGATACGGGAACGCGAACACTTCCTTACCGTCGTCGAGAGCGAAAGTCGCGGTGTGTCTTGCTCCGCTGTCGAGCTTGCCGCCCGTTATCAGAACGCCTTTGGATAGCCCCGCGATGAGCCTGTTACGCATAGGGAAAAGCCACGGTTTTACTTCGTATTCGGGCGGCTGTTCGGAAATGACGAGCGCCGAGTTTTCGACTTTTTCTATAAGCCGCCTGTTGAATTCGGGGTAAACGTGGTCGATACCGCCCGCAACTACGGAGATGACGCTACCGCTATCTAACGCGCCTTTAATTGCCGCGCTGTCGGCTCCGCCCGCGCTGCCCGTCACTATTATCCCGCCCGCAGAAGATATCTCCGCGGCGAAATCGGTCGTCAAAGCAAGCATTTCGGGAGAACATTTCCTCGAGCCGACTATCGCAAACTTTTTATCCTTTGATAAAAGCCTTTCGTCGCCGTTGCAATAAAGACATAACGGCGGCATAAAAACGTTGACGTACTCCGACGGATATCCTTCGGATATTTTCGTTATGACTTTCGTGCCGCGCTTTTCGCATTTTTCGAGGATAAATCCCGCGTAATCGTCGTTGAACGCGCTCGCAACGGTATTGGCTTTATTTTCGCCTATCACCGAAAACGCCACGCGTCCCGCCGCCTCCTTATCAAACAGATCGGACGGTCTTTTGACTGCGGCGAGGATATTTATCTTGTGCTTATATTCAAGCCCGAGCATACTGTCGAGCACGATAATAGCCAACTCGTCTTTTGTGTACATAAAAACAATCAGTAATGCGCAATGTGCAATGCGCAATTCGCAAATGTGGTCGAGCGCTTTACAGCGCCGAACGAAATATTATAATAATTGTTTTTATCCGCAATTTATATATATGCCGAACGGCGAGCCGCCGAAGGCTTGCAGGCGGCAATAGCGCCGTACGACCGAGCCTGCGAATTGCGAATTGATAATTGATAATTGCTCTGCCGCCCGAAGATTTGCGGGGCTGAATGCGATTTCACGACCGGACCTGAAAATTGCGAATCGTGCATTAAAATTGAAAAAATTATATTTTCAATTCTCAAACCCCGAATTTCTGTACCCTATGGCCTCGAGAAGGTGTTTTCTGCCGATATTCTCCGAATAATCGAGGTCGGCTATGGTCCTTGCGACCTTCAATATCCTGCTTCTTGCCCTTGCCGACATACCGAGCGCCTCGAAAGAACGTTTAAGCAGTTTTTCGTCGTTTTCCGACAAAACGCAATATTTGGCGAGCTCTTTTTCGCCCATTTGCGCATTGCAAAGTATGCCGTCGTTTTTAAATCTTTCACGCTGGACCAAGCGCGCCTTGTTAACGCGGCGGCGAACTACCGCGGAAGATTCTTCCTGTTCTTTGGAAACGAGTTTATCGTACTCCACGTTGTCGACGTGCACCTGAATATCTATCCTGTCGAGAAGCGGCCCCGATATCTTGGCGCGATATTTTCTTATCTGCGACTCGCTGCAACGACATTCCAGCACCTTGCTGCCGTAATTGCCGCACGGGCACGGATTCATACTCGTTACGAGCATAAAATCCGCGGGATATTTTACGTTGCCTTTCGCACGCGAAACGGTTATCACTCTGTCTTCGAGCGGCTGGCGCAGACATTCGAGAGTCTGGCGGGTGTATTCGGGCATTTCGTCGAGATACAAAACCCCGTTATGCGCAAGGCTTATAAGCCCGGGCTTTACGCTCTGCCCGCCGCCGACCAAAGCTATGTTCGTAGCCGTATGATGAGGCGTTACGAAAGGACGCATTCTGACAACGCCTTCCCTTTTATCCAGCGAGCCGTAGACGGAATGTATCGCCGTAGTCTCCAAAGCTTCCTCGAAAGTCATATCGGGGATTATCGACGGTATGCACTTTGCGAGCATGGTCTTACCCGAGCCCGGCGCCCCTATCATAAGCATATTATGCCCGCCGCTCACGGCGACTTCAAGCGCGCGTTTGACGGCGTATTGACCTTTGACGTACTTCAGATCGTTAGGATATTCCACGTCGGTATCGGCGGTAAACTCGCTGAACGGATACGGAGCTATCTCTTCACCCGAAAGGTAAGCGATGACTTTTTTAAGGTCTTCAGCCGCAAGAATATTTATCCCGTCGACGAGCGACGCCTCTTTGGCGTTTTCGGCAGGTAACAAAATGTTTTTGAAACCTTGCTTTTTCGCAAAGAGCGTTATGGGAAGTATTCCCGAAACGGGGCGCAACGCGCCTTCGAGCGACAGTTCCCCGACGATGACGGTAGAGCCTACGTCCCTTATGAGCTTATTATTCAAAGCCTTAAGTAACGCAACGGCTATCGGCAGGTCGAGATTTGCCCCTTCCTTCTTGACGTCCGCGGGAGCGAGATTGACGGTTATCGAAGTGTACGGGAAAGTGCCGGACGTATTTTTGATAGCCGAACGCACCCTGTCTTTCGATTCTTTAACGGCGGTATCGGGAAGACCTACTATATCGAATTTCTCTTCGCCTTTAGCAACGTCGGTTTCGACTTCGACCAAAATACCGTCAAGCCCGTATAAAACTACGCTTTTTGCTTTTGAGACCATTTTTGCTCCGAGCGGACGAAAGTCGGTTTTTAAAGTCCGCTTTTTACATTATAATAGCAAAAAATTTTTTTGTAAACAAAAATCTCGCCCTTTTCAATAAATATTATATAAAATATTGTCGCGAGAACGCCGTTTATCGAAAACCAAGCTTAAAGCGGGCAAATAAAAGCCGTTACGCATAAAATACCGCGCATTGCCCATATTCGGGATATATGAGTATAATTTTTTTCAGAGCCGCGGTGTTATTGATCACGCTAATAATCGTTATGCGGCTTATGGGAAAACGGCAGATAGGTGAAATGCAACCTTTCGAGTTCGTGATAACTTTACTTATCGCCGAGCTTGCGTGTATACCGATGTCCGACGTTTCGATACCGCTCGTTTACGGGGTGTCGTCCGTGCTTGCGGTATTCATTATGCACCAGCTTTTAACGCTTTTAAGCATGAAAAGCTATTTTATCCGCCACGCCGTCTGCGGAAAGCCTTCCGTTCTGATCAATAAAAACGGAGTGGATATGACCGAATTGAAACGCAACAATATGGGAGTAGACGACCTTATAGAGTCGCTGCGCGGAACGGGCAATTATTCGCTCGATTCTGTTTATTACGCCATTTACGAGGCAAACGGCAAACTGACGGTATTGAAAAACGAGGATAAAGAGAATAAATATCTTCCGCTACTATTGGTCGAGGAAGGAAAAATACGGAAAAACAACTTCCGTCTTGCAAACTTAAACGACGATTTTCTCGACGAAATAATGAAAAACAACGCCGTCGCAAACATTAAACAAATAGACGTTTTGACGTTGGACGGAAGCGGAAAAGTATATCTTCAGAAGGCAAAAGAAAAGTTTACGACTTTTAAAATATGCTTGCCGGGAGGTGCGTCGTGGTAAGATCGGTGGTTTCCATAATCGTTGCGGCGGCGCTCATTATCGCAGGCGGGATATTCGAGTGCTTATATCTCGACAGGACGTTCGACGAGCTCACCGAAGTTTATTCGGATATATACGAAAAGCTGGAAAACGACGCCTGCACCGTCGAAGATTCTTCGGCGGCGATGGACGTCTGGTTCGACAAAAAAGAGCAATTGCACGCCTTTATCCCGCATACTGAAATAAAGGAAGTAGACCTGTGGGCGTTCGAATTGAACGAGTACGTCGCGCAAGGAGAAAACGAAGAAGCAAAAGCGAAAGCCGCGGTGATCCTCGGGCTTTTCGATAAGATACCGAGGTCGTTTTCTCTTCGCGCGGGCAATCTGTTGTAACTTTTCAGTAACTTTACAAAAGGACATAATATACGCCGCATAAGCTTAAATCGCTTATGCGGCACGTGTTTTTATATCGGTTAAATTTTGCATATTTCGGCTTTTTCTATTTATTCGCCGCGTCGAAGATGCGTTTCAAAAAGCGCCCCGTATAGCTTTCGGGGTTTTTCGCTATCTCTTCGGGCGTGCCGGAACACAGCAATTCGCCCCCGCGGTCGCCGCCCTCTTTGCCGAGGTCGATTATATGATCGGCGGACTTTATCACGTCGAGATTGTGCTCGATGATGATTATACTGTTGCCGCTGTCGCGCAGTCTGAACAATATATCGATGAGCTTTTGAACGTCGTAAGAATGAAGTCCCGTGGTCGGTTCGTCGAAGATATAGAGCGTTTTGCCCGTAGCCCTTTTGGATAATTCGGTGGCGAGCTTGACTCTTTGCGCCTCGCCGCCCGAAAGCGTCGTAGCGGGCTGACCGAGCTTGATGTACCCGAGCCCAACGTCTTGCAATGACTTTATTTTGTTGTAAATACGCGGGATATTCTCGAAAAAGCTTACGGCCTCGTCGACCGTCATATCAAGACAGTCGCTTATCGATCTACCCTTATATCTGACCTGCAAGGTCTCGCGGTTGTATCGCTTGCCTTTACACACTTCGCACGGAACGAAGACGTCAGGCAAAAAGTTCATGGGTATCTTGATTATGCCGTCGCCGAAACAATGTTCGCATCTGCCGCCCGAAACGTTGAATGAAAACCTGCCCGCAGTATATCCGCGTTCTTTTGCGTCGGGAGTGGCGGCGTACAGTTCGCGTATGAAGTTGAAAACGCCCGTATAAGTCGCGGGGTTACTGCGCGGAGTTCTTCCTATGGGGCTTTGGTCGATATTTATGACCTTATCGAAATTGTCCGTTCCCGTTATCTTATCGCAACCGTCGAAAACGTCGGCGGCGTGGTTTATTTTAGCGTCGAGCGAGGGATAAAGCGTTTCGTTTATAAACGAGCTTTTTCCGCTGCCGGAAACACCCGTAACGGCGCAGATGAGCCCCACGGGGATCTCTACGTCGATATTTTTAAGGTTGTTCTTGCGGGCGCCGAAAATGCGTAAATATCTGCCGTCGGGAGTTTTTCTCGCCGCGGGGATCTCGATCTTGCGCCTTCCTGCAAGGTAGTCGCCCGTTATGGAATTTTTGCAGGCGGCGATCTCTTCGGGCGTGCCGCTTGCGACCACTTCGCCCCCGTGAATACCCGCCGCGGGGCCGATATCGACGACGAAATCGGCAGAGCGTATCGTATCTTCGTCGTGCTCTACGACTATAAGCGTATTTCCGATATCGCGAAGGCTTTTAAGCGTGTCTATAAGCTTTTCGTTGTCGCGTTGATGTAAGCCTATACTCGGTTCGTCGAGGATATATAATACCCCCGTAAGCCCGCTCCCTATCTGCGTGGCAAGTCTTATACGCTGCGATTCCCCGCCCGAAAGCGTCGCCGCGGATCGGGATAGCGTCAGGTAATCGAGCCCGACGTTTATTAAAAAACCCAGCCTTGCGTTTATCTCTTTTATTATCGGCGCGGCTATTATTTCCTGCGTGGGAGTGAGCTTTAGCGACTTAATTACGGAAAGCACTTTTTCCACCGAAAGATCGGAAAGGTCGGCTATATTATAGCCGGCGACCGTGACCGACAGCGCGTTTTTGTTGAAACGTTTACCATGACAAGCCTCGCAAGGCATAGTCACCATATATTTTTCGAGCGCGGCTTTGGTATAATCGCTCGTCGTCTCGTGATAGCGGCGCTCGAGGTTGTTTATCACGCCCTCGAACGAAGTGAAAAATCTGCTATGAAAAGTCTGCGTGGAATAATCCATCTCGATCTTTTCGCCGCCGTTGCCGTACAAGAGAATGTTGAGGATATCTTTAGGAAGGTCTTTGACGGGCGTATCGAGCGAAAAACCGTAATATTTGGAAAGCGCCCTGAAACGCATCTGAGTCATTTTACCGATATCGAGGTTCCAGCCGGAAACGGTCAAAGCGCCTTCGTTTAAAGATTTGTTCCGGTCGCCGACCACTTTGTCCACGTCGAAATACTCTTTATAGCCGAGCCCCGTACATTCCGGGCAGGCCCCGTAAGGCGCGTTGAAAGAAAACAGCCTCGGCTCTATCTCTTCGATGCTCACGCCGCAGTCGGGACAAGCGTATTTCGTGGAATATAGCGCCGATTTTCCGTCGCACTCGACAACGACGGTGCCGTCGGCAAGTTTTATGGCCGTTTCTATGCTTTCGGTAAGTCGCTTTTGAATCGTAGGCTTTATGACCAGCCTGTCGACGACTACGCTGATATCGTGTTTGATATTCTTTTCGAGTTTTATATCTTCGTTAAGGTCGTAAACTATACCGTCGATCTCAACGCGGACGAAACCGCCCCTCCTATAAGAATCGAGCTCTTTCTGATATTCGCCCTTTCTGCCGCGGACTACGGGCGCGTTGACGAAAATACGGCTGCCCTCGGGCATTTCGAGAACGCGGTCGACTATCTGATCGACCGTCTGCCGAGTGATCTCCTTACCGCATTCGGGACAGTGCGGGATACCCACTCTTGCATATAAGAGCCTTAAATAATCGTGGATCTCCGTGACCGTGCCGACCGTCGAACGCGGGTTTTTGGAAGTGGTCTTCTGATCTATCGCGATGGCGGGAGAAAGCCCTTCTATCTTTTCGACGTCGGGCTTTGACATCTGACCGAGAAACATTCTCGCATAGCTCGACAGACTTTCGATATAGCGTCTCTGCCCTTCGGCAAAGATCGTATCGAACGCGAGCGTCGATTTACCGCTGCCGGAAAGCCCCGTAAAGACGACGAGTTTGTCTCTCGGGATTGTTACGTCGATATTTTTAAGGTTGTTTTCTTTCGCGCCTTTTATCGTTATCTGATTCTGCATGATATTTCGGTCGCGGCGAATTTTAACGCCGCAGTCATTAAATAAATACGCAAAGTTTCAATAATAAAAAATCTTGTATAATATAAGCGTTTTTAACGCATATATTTAAAAAATCATCTCGGAAGCTTCTTTTTTAAAGCGGCTATAGCGTCGCGTATCTCAATACACTTTTCGTATTCCATCTGCGACGAGAAATACTTCAAAAGCCCTTTGAGTTTTTCTATTTCCGCGGGAATATCCTTTACGGCGATATCCTTCGTGACGTCGGCTTTTTTGGTTATCTCGAGGTTGTCACGGACTTCTTTAAAGACCGTAGTCGGCGTTATGTGGTGCTTTTCGTTGTACTCCGACTGTATCTCGCGGCGGCGGTTGGTTTCGTCGATGGCGCGGCGCATACTGCCCGTTATCACGTCGGCGTACATTATGACTCGCCCTTCGCTGTTTCTCGCCGTTCTTCCGATAGTCTGTATAAGCGCCGTATCGCTTCTTAAAAAGCCTTCCTTGTCGGCGTCGAGAATGGCTACGAGCTTGACTTCGGGAAGATCGAGCCCTTCTCTTAAGAGGTTTATGCCGACGAGAACGTCTATATCCCCGCGGCGCAATTCGTTGATTATATCTATTCTTTCGAGGGTGTCGATATCGCTGTGCATATACCGCACTTTCAGCTTGCGTTCGCCGAAATACTCGGTAAGACTTTCAGCCATCTTCTTTGTAAGAGTCGTAACGAGTACTCTTCCCCCGCTTTTAACGGTTTTCAATATCTCCGAATGGAGATCGTCTATCTGCCCTTTGGTCTTTCTCACGTCCACGGGCGGATCGAGTAGCCCCGTAGGCCTTATAAGCTGTTCGACGGTATTATCCGACAGCTTGGTCTCGTACTCGGCGGGAGTAGCGGAAATACATATCAACTGCCGTATTTTGTCGTTGAACTCCTCGAATTTCAAAGGTCTGTTGTCGTAAGCCGACTTGAGACGGAAACCGTAACCGACGAGGTTGTCCTTCCTTGCCTTGTCGCCGTTGTACATTGCGCGAAGTTGCGGCAAAGTCATATGGCTCTCGTCGACGAATATTATAAAATCGTCGGGAAAATAGTCGAGCAGCGTGAACGGCGGTTCGCCTACGCTTCTGCCGTCGAAATATCGGCTGTAATTTTCTATGCCGCTGCAATAGCCTATCTCGCGGATCATTTCCACGTCGTAACTCGTTCTTTGGCGCAGCCTTTGCGCCTCGAGAGGCTTGCCCGCGGCGTTAAGCTCAGCAACTTCCGTTTCCATATCGGCAAGTATGCGCTTCAAAGCACCTTCGAGCTTATCCGAACCGACGGCGTAATGGCTCGCGGGGAATACGGCGACGTGCTTTAATTCGTTTATCACCCTGCCCGTCACGAAATCGGTCTCGCAGATACGGTCTATCTCGTCGCCGAAATATTCGACGCGAATGACCGTGCTCGTATAAGACGCGGGGAATATTTCAATCGAGTCTCCCCGCACGCGGAAATTCGAGCGCTGAAAATCTATTTCCGCACGGACGTACTGAATGGAAACGAGCCTTCTTATAAGCTCGTCCATAGGCAATTCGTCGCCCGGGCGCAGGGATATGGACAGGCTGAAATATTCTTCCGGCGCGCCCAGGCCGTATATACACGAAACGGAAGCGACCACTATAACGTCCCGCCGTTCGGCAAGAGAACACGTCGCGCTATGACGCAATTTATCTATCTCGCTGTTTATCGACAAGTCCTTTTCGATATAGGTGTCTGTCGCGGGAATGTACGATTCGGGTTGATAATAGTCGTAATAAGAAACGAAATATTCAACGCGGTTGTGCGGAAAAAACGTACGGAATTCACTGCAAAGCTGCGCCGCCAACGTCTTGTTGTGCGCTATGACGAGAGTAGGACGGTTGACGTTTTTAATGACGTTTGCCATGGTAAAAGTCTTGCCGCTGCCCGTAACTCCTACGAGCACCTGCGTCCTCAACCCGTCCAATACGCCTTCGGTCAACGACTCTATCGCCTGCGGTTGGTCGCCCGTAGGCTCGAATTTACTTTCAAGCACGAATTTTTCCATACACTACTCAATTTTAGCACATATGTTTCAATTTTCAAAGTCTTTTAAAGGGAGATTTGAAAAAAATATACAATATTATTTTTGTTGACATATAATGGTCAGCGATATTATTATATACTTTATCCTCAGACGCTAAACAAATATAATTATTGACCGTTCCTTTAAACTATAAAAGCCGATCGGACTTAAGCGCCGGATCGGCAGCGGTCGGCCTTATAGATACGGTCAACCGATCAGTTCGGAATAAAACGAACTGCGTATAAACAATATCACGGAAATAATGAATATCGCGCTCAAAACAATGCCGACGGCGGCAAGCGTTTTCGCCCACACGAGCGTAGTGCTTTTAAACTTTTTCAGCCCGATGCTCGAGCGGATAAAGGCTATTATCGAAAAGACGATACCAACGCCGAAAAACAGTGAAAAAAACATTCCGACAAGCGAAAACACGAGCGTTCTTCGCACGCTTTGCTCACGCGAACGACGAATAAGTTCGGCGGCTTTATCGGCGCGATCGTCGGAATTTTCGTAATACATTATCCGATGCTCGTCAAAAGCCGTCTCGTTCGGCGACGGATCTTTATTTCCGACAGTCTCTTCGTTTATATCGGCGCTACCTTCGGTTTCGGCAAACGTATCTGAAGGCTTTGGCTCCGCCGAAACGGCCTCGTCGGGCTCGGATACTTGCTTTTTATCGGCGGTAGCGTCGACCGCGCCCGCATTTTCGCCCGACTCAAGTTTATCTCGGTCGTAAAAAGACGTGGATTTTTCTTCGTCCGGCATAAGAACACCTCGCAAATTGCTATTCGTCGGTTAGTATAACATATTTTTGAAAAATTATCAAATACTTTTGAAATTTTTACGAAATACTTTAAAATTTTTCTTGACATTTGCGAAAATTAATTGTATTATATATGGGCACGACGGCGTTGAAGTCGTCAAATCGATCGTCGGGGTGGCGGAATAGGCAGACGCGTACGTTTGAGGGGCGTATGGTAAACCCGTGTGAGTTCAAGTCTCATCCTCGACACCACAAAAAAATGCTTTTCCCGATGGGTAAAAGCATTTTTTTTGTGTGTTTGCGTCCTTTTGGACACAACATCGTTCGGCCGTTTGCGGTCGACATCGTTTTTCGCGCAAGCGAAAACATCGTTAAATAAATGCGGACGCAAAACGATGTGTGCTTCGCACAACGATATTGCCGATGGCAAACGATGTGCGCCGAAAGCGCAACGATATTACGGCTTAAGCCGTAAACGATTTTATTTTCAGATCATTTCATTTAATAAAATTTGCGAGGTAAAAATAATGAAAGAAGATAAATTAACCGAATTGTCTATGAAGTTATCGGTCGACGTTATCAAACTCGCAAACGAACTGAAAAATAAGCACGAAACGATCGTTTCCAATCAACTTGCCAGAAGCGCAACGAGTGTATGCGCAAATATTGCCGAAAGCAAATACGGACACAGTAGAGCCGACTTTATTGCAAAGATGGAAATAGCGCTTAAAGAAACAAACGAAACAAGTAAATGGCTTGAAATACTATTCAAAACCGATTATATAGACGAAAAAACCTTGCGAGAAATCGAAAAAACGTGTTCGACTATCCGTATTTTACTGATAGCTTCCTGTAAAACGGCAAAAAAGAACGACAAAAAGGTTTGATCCAAAATCTTTACTCAACACATTACGGAGGCAAAAATTATGATACGTCTTGAAAAGATAACGCCGGCGAACGTTTGGGACATTATAAATCTGAAAGTCGCCAAAGAGCAGAAAACTTTCGTCGCCTCGAACAAAGGAAGCATAATCGCAGCTTACGCCGCTATCGGTACGGGTTGCGTCGCCTTTCCGTTCGGGATATACGACGATAAAAAGCCCGTCGGGTTTTTGATGATCGGCTATAACGAAGCCGTGCTATACGATTATGACGACGATTTTAAAGCTCCCGAAATTGCCAAGAACAACTACAGCCTCTGGCGGCTTATGATAGATAAAAAATATCAGAAAAGAGGTTACGGAAAACAAGCCGTCAAGCTCGCCCTCGACTTTATAAGGACGTGGCCGTGCGGTAAGGCCGAATACTGTTTTCTTTCATACGAGCCGGAAAACGAAGTCGCCGCAAAGCTTTATCACTCTTTCGGGTTTACCGAAAACGGCGAAAAGGACGGGGACGAGACCGTAGCCGTATTGAAACTGTGACGTAAACGGGCTTTTTAAAATAGGAGCTGAAATGAACAAAGAACTTATGATCGACAGTATCGAGACCGAAAGGCTCGTGCTGTTCCCTTACACCAAGGAAAACCTTGCGCTTTTCAACAGCGATATAGAAAAATTCGAGGAGCTTTACGGCATAAAATACAGCGGCGAAAAGCTCGACTATCTTCTGACCGACTATTTGAAGCGGCTGGAAAAAGAGATAGACGACGACCTTGAAAATTATCTGTTTTTCACGGAATTTCTTATAGTTTTGAAGAAGACCGACAAAGTTATCGGCTCGATAGATTATAAGTACGTCCCAAAAGACGGCGTGACCGAGGTCGGCTACGGAATGAACCTATCGTACACGGGGCACGGATATATGACCGAGGCTTTGAATGCCTTTCTTGCCCTCGGAAAAAGGCTCGGCATAAAGATCGTCCGCGCCGACACTTTAAAGGATAATATCAAGTCGCAAAACGTCCTAAAACGCTGCGGCTTTACCTTTTTGAAAGAAGACAAAAATCTGTGGTGGGAAATTAAGCTGAACGAAGAATAATTCGCTTACCGCGGGCCGCTTACCGCAAACCGCTAACGGTCGGGCGCTTTCAGCGCCGAAAATGAATATATAATATACGGAAATTATTATGGAATATATAAAAATTACGAAAGACAATATCGAAAAAGAGCATATTTGCTGTGCGATATCCAACAATAACGACGTGCAGGTAGCGTCAAAAAAGGCGTGGCTTAAGGATAGGTTAAACGACGGGCTGGTGTTTTTAAAGAGCGTCGAGCGCGGAAAATGTTTTATCGAATATATCCCCGCCGAAAACGCCTGGAACCCCATCGTCGCCGACGGATATACCTATATCGACTGTCTTTGGGTTTCCGGCTCTTTCAAGGGGCACGGGTACTCCAACGACCTTCTCGCGGAATGTATAAAAGACAGCAAAAACGAAGGTAAAAAGGGGCTTTGCATACTTTCTTCCGCAAAGAAAAAACCGTTCCTTGCCGATCCTAAATATCTTAAATACAAGGGTTTTTCGGTAGCCGACGAGGCCGACAACGGCATTCAGCTGTGGTATTTGCCTTTCGATAAGACCGCCGACAAGCCGCGTTTTAAAGAATGTGCCAAAAACCCGCGCGCGGAAGAAGACGGCTACGTTCTTTTTTACACGAGCCAATGTCCTTTCAACGCCAAATACGTTCCCATCGTCGAAAAGGCGGCTAAAGACAACGGCATAAAGTTCAAAGCCGTGCATATAACGGATAAAGCCCAAGCGCAAACGGCGCCCACGCCCGTAACTACTTACGCCCTCTTTTATAACGGCGAGTACGTCACCAACGAGCAGATGAACGACGCAAAGTTTTTGAAAATAGCACTCGGAAAATAATTTCAAAATATATGCGTCCGATAAAATACGAAAAAAGCGGCAGCCGATAAAAGCTTCCGCATTTTTCTTTACTTAACCGATAAAAAATATGTTTTTTGCCTTTGAAAATCGATTTTTCACTTGCGCATAGGTTGCAAAAATCGTCGCAAAATTATATAATATCATCGTAAACGTCAGTAACGGTATAAACTATGATCGCAAGCGAAACGCAGAACGAAAAACAAAAACGTATGACGACGTCGCCCGTGGAAAAGCTCATATTAAAGCTTGCCGCGCCGACGATAATCAGTATGCTCGTCACCACGTTTTATAATATGGCGGACACGTTTTTCGTCGGAAAGCTCGAAAACACGAGCGCGACGGGCGCTGTCGGCGTGGTCTTTTCGCTTATGACGATAATCAACGCCGTCGGCTTTTATTTCGGGCACGGTTCGGGCAATTATATTTCGAGAAAGCTCGGCGCGGGAGACGTTTCCGACGCAGAGACCATGGCTTCCTGCGGGTTTTTCTGGGCAATTATCGGCGGCGCGACAATTACCGCTTTGGGAATGATACTTATCAACCCGCTCGCCAAGGTTCTCGGCGCGACGGATACGATAATGCCCTTCGCCGTCAAATATATGCGGATAATCCTTATCGGCGCTCCGTATATGTGCGCCTCGATAGTCCTCAATAACCAATTAAGGTATCAAGGCAACGCCTTTTTCGCTATGCTCGGGCTGGTCACGGGGGCGGTACTCAATATCGGGCTCGATCCCCTCTTTATTTTCGTGTTCGACCTCGGCGTGAGCGGCGCGGCATGGGCTACGATAATCAGTCAGTTCATAAGCTTCGTTATCCTGTGGATAGGTTGCCGAAAGAGCGATAATCTCAAGATAAAACTTAAAAATTTCACTTTCAGAGCCAAGTATTTTTTGCAGATAGCGCGCGGAGGGCTTCCGTCGCTACTTCGCCAAAGCCTCGTGAGCTTAGCTATGATGACGCTCAACAACGTTATCGGCGTTTACGGCGACGCGGCTGTCGCGGCTATGGCGATAGTTACGAGGATAACGGCGTTTTTGAATTCGGCAACGCTCGGTTTCGGGCAAGGATTCCAGCCCGTTTGCGGATTTAACTACGGCGCCGAAAAGTATGACCGCGTTAAAAAAGCCTACCTGTTTTGTCTTCAGTTCGGAACGGTGTTCTTGCTCGTTTCGTCGGCGCTGTTTTTCATTATCGCCCCGCAGCTTATAACGCTTTTTCAAAGCAGCGACGCCGAAGTAATAAGAATGGGTACGGTGATATTGAGATGCCACCTTACGACTTTGCCGCTTATGGCTTTGATAACGCTGTCGAATATGACTTTCCAGACGATCGGGTTAGTCGGTAGAGCGACTCTTCTCGCCTCTTCAAGACAAGGGCTGTTTTTTATGCCGGCGATACTTTTACTGCCGCTCGCGTTCGGGATAAACGGCGTTTACGTTTCCCAATGCGTCGCCGACGTTTGCGCGGCTTCACTCGCCCTTCCGCTTATTATAAATGAATTCAGACTAATGAACAAAGCCTTGCGCGAAAAACAAGCCGAAAAAGAACTTCATATAAACGAAACAGCTTGATTTGACGAGCAATATTTAATGAAGTCAGGCTTACGCCTTAATGAAGACGTCGGCTTTGCCGACTAATGAAGCGAAGTCGCCAGCGTTTTTTCATTTCTCCATCAACATTTCTCATTAGCGAAGCGTCTTCATTCCTTCATTAGCCCGCTTGCGGGCATCTTCATTGAAAAAAGCATCTTTCGTCTACCGACAAAAGATGCTTTTCTCATGGAGCTGATGACGGGACTTGAACCCGTGACCTATGCCTTACCAAGGCATTGCGCTACCGTCTGTGCCACATCAGCAATCTTAAAGCATAATAATAATATTACAAAAAAAAGTAATTGTCAATAAAAAAAACGCCAAATACGGAATTTTTTATTTAATTTTACGAGCAAATATTTTTTTACGCGAAAAAAAATTATTTTGTTGTGAAAATTCCGTTAAAATAGCTTGCAAAAAAGAAAACAATGTGTTATATTATTTAAGCTGAAACAAAATGCTACTGTGGCTCAGTCGGTAGAGCAGCTGATTCGTAATCAGCAGGTCGCCGGTTCAAGTCCGGCCAGTAGCTCCAAAAGAACAAGCCGCACGAATGTGCGGTTTTTTCTTTTGGGGCTAACAGACAGCTATGATACCCGGCGACCTGATGATGCGCGAGCAC
>JAFZXN010000003.1 GCA_017616695.1 Clostridia bacterium
CCATAACGGAAGAAGAGTTCAACGCGATGAGCCAGAATACGGCTAAGGCCATGTCGGAGTATGACGGCAAGGGTTACGGTATACGTTCTACCAATGCGAACAGCACCAATACCTACAGTATTTCGTGCAGCGAGATACCCGCAAATTCGCAAAATTCCGCGAACGGAGATGATAATTAAAATGAAGAGCGCTTTATCGCGTAAAACGGCATTACTTGCGGCGACCGTCGCGTTCGTCTTGTGCGCGGCGGCGCCTGTACGGCTGATAAAGACGGTGTCGGAAAGGGCGGCGGCGCAAGTCGACTTAACTGGCTCGCCTGTCACTGGCACCGAGGTCTATTTGTCTTCGGAACAAGAAGAAACGACTTATTCCACCGACGACAATTTCAAATACCGCCTTTCGTACCCGTTCGACCGCTCGCCCGATTCATTTGAGGCGTGGGTAAAAATGCCGTACAACTCCGTTGGCGGAGTTATAATGGGCAATTTTTTGCATAACGAAGTGCATTACGGCGGTACTGTCGATTGGGAGATAGACGCAAGCGGACACGTCGTTATACGTTGGAATCTGAATAAGTTTACCTATACGTTTGGCGGAACGCATTTAAACGACGGCGTCAGACATCACGTAGCGGTCGTAAGAGATCCCGCCGCGCATACGTTTTCGCTGTACGTCGACGGCGAGCTTAACGACAGCGTGAATTGCGTTCAGAAGGATCTTGACAACGCGCTTATGCCTATGAGCGTCGGCGTTGATTATGCGTACAGCACCACGCCGGAAATATATCAAGTCAAAACGCCGTTCGACGGCGATATCATACAGATAACCGTTTACAACGGCGCGATATCAGAGGAACGCATCCGTTCTGATATGCTCGAACGGGAAATAACCGACAGTTACGGCGGAAAAATACTTGGCAACTGGTATTTCGGCGAAAAGTGGACGAAAAGGGCTGTTTACGACAGCACGGGCAACGGCAACGACGCGTCTTTGCAGACATTCGACAAATACGTTGGCTATGCCGACGGGGATTTTGAGTATGATTATTGTTTTGTCGTTATTCCCGACGTGCAGGCTTGCGTTCACAGACGACTCGACGACTATATGTCTTCGCTGGCGTGGCTTGCGGATAATGCTACCTCATTGAAAGCCGCTTTTGCATTGCAGGTGGGCGATCTGTCGGATGACGGCAGGGAGAGTTACCTGTTTAACGACGCGGCGAGAGGGTTAAGTCAGCTTGACGGTATTCTTCCGTACAGCTTTGTTCCGGGTAACCACGATTACGACGACCAATGCCACGAGAGCCGCGCCTTAACGAGATATAACGCTTATTTTTCTTACGACAAACACAGCCGTATGAAAGGCTTCGGCGGAGCATATAAAAAAGGGTATATGGATAACACCTATTACGTCTATGAAGTTTGCGGCGTAAAATACCTTGTTTTGAATCTTGAAATGTCGCCGAGGATGGACGTTATCCGCTGGGCGGGAAGACTTTGCGAGGCATATCCCGATCATCGCGTTATAGTATCGACGCACGCCTATATGGGGCAGGCGGGAAATCTTCTCGGAGTGAACGACCTTGCGTCTCCCACGACGTATCGTTTCAATTACTTCAACGAGATAAATTCCGCCGAAACTCTGTATGACAATCTCATCAAAGTTTACCCGAATATCTTTATGGTGTTTTGCGGCCACGTCTGTTCGGACGACGTCGTTATCCGCCGTGATATCGGCATAAACGGAAACGTTATAACGAGTATGCTCATAAACACGCAAGCGGCGGTAGCTAAAAAGGGCATCGGCGAAGATATCTTCTTCATTCTGAAAATGAATGAAGCGGAAAACATCGCAAGCTGCTGCTTTTATTCGCCGTCGGGCGGCGGCGTATACAACCTGCAGAATCAGTTCAGACTGAAATTCGCGGGTTGATAATAAACGACGAATGGGTACCTCTTCGCCACGCCTGGTACACGGGCTCGAGAGCTTCGCTCGGCGAGCAGACGGTCTCCATGAGCGCGGCTATTACGCTTTTAGACCTGTATCTGGGCGGCGGAAAGGTCGATCTTACCCGCGTATACGCCGCAGGTATATCCATGGGCGGCTACGGAACGTGGGAGCTTATCTGCCGTCGGCCGGAAGTTTTCGCGGCGGCTATACCCGTCTGCGGGGCGGGGATACCGTCTATGGCGGGAGATATTAAGGATATCGCCATCTGGGCTTTCCACGGCGAGGCGGACGACACCGTGCCCGTAAGCGGCACGAGGGATATGGAAAACGCCTTGAAAGCCGTTAACGGTAACGTAAGAGCCACTTACTTTGCGGGCGTAGGTCATAACTGCTGGCCTAACGCTTACGCGACGGAAGGACTCGTCGATTGGCTGTTGTTACAGCGTAAAGCGCAGTAAGTACGAATTATCGCGCATAAGATAAAGCGGCTGAAAGAAAGTCGGATTTTAAGACTTTCTTTCAGCCGTTTTCTATTGAAATTCGGTCATATCTTTACGATAGCGGCGGGGTAGGAAATTGTCTTGCAAGCGCTTGTTTTTGCGGCTTTCTATCGATACCGAATCGAAGTAAGTTTTCCACAGCTTTCTGAACTGCTCTTCTTCGGTCGATAGATATACGGTCACGGGAGAATCGTTCAAAACGGTCTTTAAACTCTTTCCGTCGTAAACGGCAAGCAGGTTTCTTTTCGTGTCGTGGATAATGAATTTTTCGCCCGAAAACCTTCTTGCAAAGTGCGGGGCGACGAGATCCACTACGTCGTTGTCGGGCGAAAAGTGCGCGTACAGCCCGCCCGTACACTCGGCAAAACGCAAAAATCCGTGCATATTATGCACCTCTTTTTTTATCCTTGCGGCAAGGTCGCGGTGGAGTAAAACGTTGTTGTCGGTGTAGTCGGTAATAACGTTTCTGCGCTCTTTCAAACAGCGATACGCGACAAAAAAGACGACCGTTTCACGCAAGGATTCACAACTTCTCAAAGGAAGAAAAAGTTCCGATAACAGGCTTATACCGCCACATTTGACTATTCCGCTTCTTACTCTTGCGGCTATTTTTTCGTCCGTTTTTACGTCGATGACTTCCTGATCGAAGGCAGGCTGAAAGCGCCCCGAATAAACCGCGTCGGGCACCCTTTTTGCGGTAAAGCTGTCGTAAAGACAACACAGTATTCCTTCCTTTGTTCCGTCACAACGATAGATAAACATAAGAATTAATTGGCACTTTTTCGTGTATTAACAAGATAAAGTGTTGATTTTGCCGAAAGTATTTAGCGCGAAGGCTTGAGCGCGTTAAGAAAACTTGCGACCGAGCCTAAAAATTGCGAATTGCAAATTGCCGATTGCTCGTATAGCGAGCAATCAGAGTTGTCCTCCTATGACCGACGTGGATATCTCGGGCGAGGAGAACATAGAAAGCTGAACGGCGTTAGTCGAGTTTTCGGCAAGGACGAGCAGGTTTTTGACCGATTGCAGATGCGGCTGACCGGAAAATTTGCCGTTGCAGGTGATAAAGTGAACGGCCCGTTTCATCACGACGCGCATTTTGTAAAGGTCGTTGAAATCGAGGCGCGAAAACTTTCTTGCGCGCACTATCTTATTTGCCGTAATAAACCCTATGCCGGGAACTCTTACGAGCATTTCGGGCGGCGCCGAGTTTACTTCCACGGGGAATTGTTCCATGTGTTTAAGCGCCCAGGCGCATTTCGGATCGACCGTCACGTCGAGGTCTTCGTTTTCAGAGAGTATTTCCGATGCCGAAAACCCGTAAAATCTCAAAAGCCAGTCGGCCTGATACAGTCTGTGCTCGCGTAAAAGCCCCACGGGCGCGGTCGGCAGAAGATCGGTATTGGTGTTTGTCGGCACGTAAGAGGAAAAATATACCCTTTTCAAAGCAAATTTTTTATAAAGTCCTTCGGTAAGCCGTATTATGGCTCCGTCGTGCTCGGGCGAGGCGCCGACTATCATCTGCGTGGTCTGCCCCGCGGGGAGGAACAATTTGTTCTTTTCGGCTTTTGCCGCGACGTATTCCGCCGCCATATCGCTCATCGGCGTCAGAATGGCTTTTTTGGACTTTTGCGGGGCGAGAAGTTTAAGGCTTTTTTCGCTTGGAAGTTCTATATTAAAGCTCATTCTGTCAACGTACCCGCCGGCGCGCTTTAACATAAGTTCGTCGGCGCCGGGTATGCCCTTTAAATGGATATAGCCGTTGAACCCGTAAAGTTTACGTAGCCTTACCACCGTTTCGAGGAGCAGTTCCATAGTGTGGTCGGGGCTTTTTTCTATTGCCGACGACAAAAACAGCCCCTCTATATAGTTGCGGCGGTAAAAACTCATAACGAGTCGGCATATCTCGTCGGGCGAGGCGGAGGCGCGCGGAACGTCGTTACTTCTTCTGTTCACGCAGTACAAGCAATCGTACACGCACCTATTTGAAAGCAGGATCTTAAGTAGCGAAACGCATCTGCCGTCCTGCGTGAAGGAATGGCATATCCCGCACATGGCGGCGTTGCCCGTTCCCTTTGCGGTGTTTCGTCTGTCGGAACCGGACGAAGAACACGAAACGTCGTATTTTGCCGATTCGGTAAGTATTTTCAGTCTTTGCTCGTCCAACATAAAAAGCCCTCGGTCGATTATCGAACAAATGTTCCAAAGTGTAATGACATTATACTACGAAGCGTTGGCTTTGTCAAGGGTGTGAAGCAAATTTTTCAAGGAAATTTTTTCCTGATTTTTTTAAGCTTTAAAAACTCTCGAACTCGCCCGAAAAGCGCGGGCGTAGCTAACTGAAATATCTTATCAAACGAGGGGCGATACCGTAAACTTGTCGCCGTTTGTCGAAAAAACGGTCGAAACGGTATAAAAAGTCAAAAAAAATACGTTCAAGCTTACAAAAATTATTTTTTTGCCGTTGACAAGTAAGTTTATTTATGTTAATATAATTAAGGTATGTTAAGTGCTGATAAATTATATTTAATAACAGATGAGAAACAGGTCGGCTACCTTACGGGGTACAGAACGGCCGACGGTTACGCCGTAATCGATCACGGCAAAAATCTTTTCTTTATCGATTCGCGGTATTATTACGCCGTAAAAAAACAGCTCGGCGCCGCGTGGCAGGTAATGCTCGGTTCGTATAAAGAGGCGATGGAATATCTTGCCGCAAAGAAAGAAACGGTCTACGTCGATTACGATTATACGACGCTCGCTTTTTCCAAGGCGCTTGAAAGTTACGGCATAAAGACCGCCGATTACTCCGAAGAGATGAAAGCGGCGATGATATATAAGTCCGAAACGGAGCTTAAATATATCGAAAAGGCTTGCGCTATCGCCGAAAAGGCTTTCAAAAACACGTTAAAAGTCCTAAAAGTCGGCATGACCGAACTCGAAGCAGCCACTTATCTCGAAAGCGAGTTCAAGCGCCTCGGGGCGAGCGGCACGTCGTTTGAAACGATAGTCGGCTTCGGCGCGGGTTCGGCAGTTCCGCACCACATGACCGGTAAGACGAAATTAAAACCCGAAACGGTCGTTTTGATGGACTTCGGCTGTTTATATAAAGGCTACTGCTCGGATATGACGAGAACGTTCTATTTCGGAAGTAAGCCCCCGAAGGAATTCGTCAAAGCTTACGACAGCGTTTTAAGAGCGCACGAAGCGACTTACGACGGCATTTACGAAGGTATCCCCTGCGCCGACGTAGACAAGATCGCCCGCGACGTTCTTACCGCCGACGGTTACGGAAAGTTATTCACTCATTCTTTAGGCCACGGCGTGGGCGTAAATATCCACGAGGCGCCCGCTTTGTCGCCGAGGGGCAAGGGCGAACTTCATAACGGAATGGTACATTCCATCGAACCGGGCGTATATATAAACGGTAAATTCGGCATAAGAATAGAGGACACCGTTTGCATGAAGGACGGAAAAGCCCATACGTTTATGAAAGTGACGAAAAAGCTTTTCAAAGTCAAAGTAAAGTATTGAGCCGAAAAACACGAAAGAACACGTTTTTTACGCTTTAAAAAAGCGAAAAATATATCGTTAAAACAAAAAAATCAAACATAGGAGATAAACAATTATGGTATTAGCAGGCGATTTAAGAAAAGGCGTAACCATCGAATACGACGGAAAGGTCTGGTCGGTAGTTGACTTTTTGCACGTAAAACCCGGTAAGGGCGCGGCGTTCGTAAGAACTACTTTGAAAAACGTTATCGACGGCAAAGTTTTGCAGATGACTTTCAACCCCACCGAAAAATTCGAAAACGCCATTATCGAAACGAAGAAAATGACTTATTCGTATAACGACGGCGAATTCTATTACTTTATGGACGAAGAGTACAATATGGAACCGCTCGATCACGATCAGGTCGAAGACGCGTTGAAGTGGATAAAGGAAAACGATCCCGTTACCGTAAAACTTTATAAGGGCAAAGCTTTCTCCGTAGATTGCGAAAACTTCGTCGAACTTCTCGTGACCGAATCCGAACCGGGCGTAGCCGGCAATACCGCTACCAACGCCACCAAGAACGCTACTTTGGAAACGGGCGTTACCATTCAGGTCCCGATGTTCGTAAACGAAGGCGATACTATAAGGGTAGATACCCGTACGGGCGAATACATGGAGCGCGTTAAAAAATAATCTGTTACTGGGGTTGCAAAGGCAGCCCCGTATTATTTTTAAGCCGCTTGACGCGACTTAAAAATAATTATCAATCAGCAATTAGCAATTCGCAGGCTTTGTCGTACGCCGCTATTGCCGCCTGCAAGCATTCGGTGGCGCGGCGTTCGGCAAATATCATATATTTGTTCGGCGGTCGTCAGGTCGCTCGACCGATAGCGGTCTGCGAATTAATAAATTTTTATGAAGACCGCGCTTATCACCGGCGGGGCGAGGGGTATCGGCATTGCCGTTGCCGAAAAACTTAAAAATGCGGGATATAACGTCGTCATAAGTTATCACTCTTCGACCGAAAAAGCAAAAGCCTTGCAGGATAAAGGCTTTTATACCGTTTACGCCGACGTTTCAAACGCCTCGGACGTAAAGAAAATGTTCGGAGAGATAGAACGGCGTTTTCCGCGGCTCGACGTCCTTATCAACAACGCGGGCGTGGCGTTAAAGCAAAAGCTTTTTCTCGACGTATCCGCCGAGGAGTTCGACGACGTTTTCAACGTCGACGTCAAGGGCGTGTTTCTGTGTACGAAAGAAGCCGTCGGATATATGCTCAAAACGGGTGGTACGGGCGACGTTATCAGCGTATCGTCGATATGGGGCGGAGAAGGCGCCTCGTGCGAAGTCGTTTATTCCGCGGCGAAAGGCGCGGTCAATATTTTCACGCGCGCGCTTTCAAAGGAGCTTGCCGAAACGGATATCTGCGTTCAGGCGATAGCTCCCGCGCTCGTGGAAACGGATATGAATGCACATTTGTCTGAAGACGACAAAAAGGCTTTTTTAAACGAAAGGGGGCTTAAAGTCCCGCTTTATCCCGAAGACGTTGCCGACGCCGTCTTAAAACTTCTGCAAACGAGGAAGAACGGTGCTGTGACCGTTATCGAAGCCAAAGACAAGATCTACGAAATATAAATATCTTGTTTAAATATAGGTGACTATATGACTACGATCGCAGACGGCACGAAAAAGCGCGTTAAAAGCAATAGCGAAAACGATCTGCCGCTATATCTTTTTCATCAGGGTACAAACTACCGTTTGTACGAATTTTTGGGTTCGCATATCAAAACGGACGGTAAAAGCGTTTCGGTAACTTTCAGGGTGTGGGCGCCAAAGGCCCGCGCCGTGTCGGTCGTAGGGGATTTCAACGGCTGGGACGAAAGCGCGACGCCCATGTCAAAGCTTATCGACGGCGAAGTCTGGGAAGCTACGGTAAAAGGGCTTAAAGTCTACGATAATTACAAATACGCCGTGGTAAAGACCGACGGCAAAGTCGTTTTGAAATCCGATCCGTTTGCTTTCCATTGCGAGACAGCGCCCGAAACGGCGTCCAAGGTGTACGATTTAAAGTGTTACGCGCGTCGCGCACTCGACTACGAGCTAAAAAGAGCTTTTTTCGATCCGTATTCCTCGCCGATAAATATTTACGAAGTCAATCTCGCGTCCTGGAAAAGGGCGGAGGACGGCGGCTATTATTCATACGAACGGCTTGCCGCCGAGCTTATTCCCTACGTTAAGGAAATGGGCTATACCCACGTCGAATTTATGCCTGTGACCGAATATCCCTTCGACGGTTCGTGGGGCTATCAGGCGACGGGGTATTTTGCGGTAAGTTCGCGTTTCGGAACTCCGCACGACTTTATGAAGCTCGTGGACGAGTTCCACCTTGCCGGCATAGGCGTTATAATCGATTGGGTGCCGGCGCATTTTCCCAAAGACGAACACGGCCTTTACGAATTTGACGGCTCGTGCGTTTACGAGGACTCCCGCCCCATGCGAAAAGAGCATAAAAACTGGGGAACGCGGGTATTCGATTACGGAAAAAACGAGGTAATATCTTTTCTTATATCGTCCGCAACGTTTTATTTCGACGTTTACGGGATAGACGGGATAAGGGCAGACGCCGTCAGCTCGATGCTCTATCTCGATTACGACAGAAAGGGCGGCGAGTGGGAGAAAAACTCCCTCGGCACCAATATAAATCTCGAAGCCGTGGCGTTTTTGCAAAAACTCAACGTCGAAGTATTCGCTCGCTATCCGTACGCTTTGATGATAGCCGAAGAATCGACGGCTTTCCCGATGGTCACCGTGCCCGTGGATAAAGGCGGGCTCGGGTTCAACTTCAAGTGGAATATGGGCTGGATGAACGACGTTTTATCCTATTGCATGACCGATCCGATCTTTAGAGGCGGCGTTCATAACAAACTGACGTTCTCGCTTATGTACGCTTTCAGCGAAAATTATATCCTGCCTATTTCTCACGACGAGGTCGTTCACGGAAAGCGCTCTTTGATAGATAAAATGCCGGGAGGCTACGACGAAAAATTTGCGGGACTTAAAACTTTTATGGGCTATATGACGGCGCACCCCGGAAAAAAGCTTATGTTTATGGGGCAGGAATTTGCACAGTTTAAAGAGTGGGCGTACGACGAAGGACTGGAGTTTTTCCTGCTCGGATACAAAAAGCACGCCGCCATACGCCGTTTCTTTGCCGATATAAATAAGTTTTACCGCGAAAACGACGCGTTTTTCTCGATAGAAAAGTCGTGGGACGGCTTTGAGTGGATAGCCGCGGACGACGCCGAAAACAATACGCTATCTTTCGTAAGAAGGGGTACAAGCGGCGAGGAGATAACCGCGATCGTGAATTTTTCGGGCGTTACCCATAAAAATTACCGTATAGGCGTCGAAGGCCGTCGCTACGAATGCGTGTTCTCTTCGGACGATAAGCTTTACGGCGGCGACGGAAGATTCGGAAGGCGTTTTTTCAAAAGCGTAAAAAGACCTTCGCACGGAAAAAAAAGACGTATAACGATAAACGTTGCGCCGCTGTCGTTTTATTATCTCAAACGCCTGTCGGACGATGAATAGAAAATAAATTTCGCCGCCAAAAACCTCGCGGCGGTTTTCCGAAATAACTACTAAGCGATATAGAAGGAGAATGATATGTCAATAAGAAAAGAGTGCGTAGCGATGCTTCTTGCCGGCGGGCAGGGCAGCCGATTATATGCGCTTACCAGCAAGATCGCAAAACCGGCGGTCCCCTTTGGCGGAAAGTACAGGATAATAGACTTTCCTTTGTCAAATTGCGTCAATTCCGATATAGATACGGTCGGCATACTCACGCAGTACGAGCCGCTCGAACTGAACAATTATATCGGCAACGGTCAGCCGTGGGATCTCGACCGTTCTTTCGGCGGCGTGCATATATTGTCGCCGTATCAGGCAAAGCAGGGAAGCACCTGGTATAAGGGCACGGCAAACGCCATTTATCAGAATATTTCTTTTATCAAAAAATACGATCCCAAATACGTGCTCATTCTTTCCGGCGACCATATTTATAAAATGGATTACGCCAAGATGCTTTACGCGCACAAACAGACGGGGGCCGACTGCACCATCGCCGCTATAGAAGTTCCTTTAAAGGAAGCTTCGCGTTTCGGCGTGCTCAACGTCAATCCCGACTACAGTATCTACGAATTCGAAGAAAAACCCAAACAGCCCAAGAGCAATCTTGCGTCGATGGGTATATATATCTTTTCGGCGGATAAGCTTTATAAATACCTCGACGAGGACGCCGAAAAGGAAAACACTTCGAACGACTTCGGTAAGGATATCCTTCCTTCCATGCTGGCGGCGGGCGAAAAGATGTTCGCGTACCGTTTCAAAGGCTATTGGAAGGACGTGGGAACGATAGATTCGTTATACGAAGCCAATATGGACCTTCTCGGCGCCGATCCCGAGTTCAATATCGCCGATACCGATTGGCGTATACATTCGCGTAACCCGATAGCGCCCCCGCATTACGTCGGCGAACACGGCGAACTCAAAAACAGCATAGTATCGCTCGGGTGCAGTATAAACGGCAAAGTTATCGATTCCGTACTTTCCAACAACGTCGTTATCAAAAAGGGCGCGGAAGTCAGAAGCAGCGTCATTTTCAGCGGAACGGTGATCGAATCGGGCGCCGTGGTCGAAAATTCCATAATCGACGAAGGCGTGGTCATAGGTAAGCACGCCAAAGTCGGCGGCAATACGGACGGCGGCAAAAAGATAGCCGTGGTCGGCAGAAATTATCGCGTGGCCGATAAAGGCGTCATCGCCGCGGGCGAAATAGTGGAGTAAGGAGAGCATCATGAACGCATTAGGTATAATATTTTCCAATATTCACGACAGCAACGTTCCCGAGCTTACGTCCAACCGCACCATGGCGGCGATACCGTTCGGCGGCAGATACAGACTTATCGACTTCGTTTTGTCGAGCATGGTAAACTCCGGCATAACGCACGTGGGCTGTATAACCAACCGCAACTACCGTTCTTTGATGGATCACGTCGGAAGCGGTAAAGAGTGGGACCTTGCGAGAAAGAACGGCGGTTTCGTACTGCTTCCTCCTTTCGGCGAGATAGATTCCACGTCGCTTTATTCCACCCGCTTAGAGGCGTTAAAGACCGTTCTCGGCTTTATCACGCGCAGTAACGAAGAGTACATTATTTTGGCGGACGCCAATTCCGTTTTCAATATCAATTTCAACGACTTACTTAAGCATCACGTTGCGGTAGGCGCGGAGATAACGCTTTTATACGTCAACAAGCCCGCGTCCGAAATATCCGGCACGAACAACGCCATTTTAAAGATGGACGGCGAGGGGATAATCAAAGAATTGGCTATAGATCCCCGTATGAACGGCAGAGTCAATATTTACGGCAATATAGTCGTAATGAAACGCAATATGCTCGTTTCTTTGGTAAGCGACGCGATAGCTCACGGCAGAAAGCATTTTTTGAACGACGTTATCGGTAAAAACGTATCGCGGCACAGAGTGGCGGCGTACGAACACAAGGGCTATTATCAGGAGATATCTTCGTTAAAGCGTTATTACGACGCCAATCTCGGATTGCTCGATCCCGCCACAAGACAAGCTCTTTTCGGCACGGCGGAGATATACACGCAGATAAAGGATTCCGCGCCCACGAAATACGGCGACAACGCCATCGTCAAAAACTCGCTCATCTCCGACGGCTGCGTCATAGAGGGCGAAGTGTATAACAGCGTATTGTCCCGCGGGGTGAAGATAAGCCGCGGCACGGTAGTTAGAAACTGCATTCTTATGAAAGGCACGATAACCGGCGAAAACGTTTCCTTGAACGCCGTTATAGCCGATAAGGGTGTGGTGATACGCGACAGAAGATGCCTTTCGGGCGCCGACAACTTCCCGATCTATATCCCCAAGGAGACGGTCGTATAATTTTTAAAAACAGCTTATTTCAAGCATAAAAACAGTCAATAATGAGTATCGGGCAAAGCCTTGGCGCCGAAGGTAACTTAAAAGCGCCGAAAGTTGCCGATACTTGATATGGAGGAATATTTGTGAAAAAGATCAACAACGCGGAGCAGGTAATAAAAACGGAAAAGAAGGCGGTATCGACCAAAAAGACGGCCGACGCGGCGGAAAAAAAGGCTGAAAAACCCGCTGCTAAAAAGGCGGAGCCGCAAAAAACCGAACGGGTGACGAAAGTTACCGTCGAAAGAAAACCGACGGTGCTGTTCGTGGCGTCCGAGGCCAATCCGTTTATAGCTACGGGCGGTCTTGCCGACGTTCTCGGCTCGCTCCCCGTTGCGCTTGCGGCGCGCGGAAACTACGACGTGCGCGTTATTCTTCCCCTTTACGGCGGCATGGAAGAAGGTTACAAAACGCATCTGACGTATCTATGCAATTTCAACGTGCCTGTAGCCTGGAGAAACCAATACTGCGGTCTGTTCTCCTATAAGAAAAACGGCGTAACGTTCTATTTCGTCGATAACGAATTTTACTTCAAGCGAGACACGCTTTACGGGCATTACGACGACGGCGAAAGATTTGCTTTCTTTTCCCGCGCGGTGCTCGAATGTATGCAGCACCTCGATTATTATCCCGATATAATGCATTGTCACGACTGGCAGACTGCGCTTTCCGTCATCTATTTAAAGACCATATATTCGGGGCGCTACGGTTACGACCATATCAGGGCGATATTCACCATTCATAATATAGAATATCAGGGTAAATACGGCAAGGAAATACTCGAAGACCTTTTCGGGTTGCCGCAAAACGTGGGGCCGCTTCTCGATTACGACGGCTGTCTCAATCTTATGAAAGGGGCGATACAGTGTTCCGATTACGTTACCACCGTCAGCAGGACTTACGCCGAGGAGATAAAAGATCCCTTCTTTGCACACGGTCTTCAATACGTTATCAACGATAACGCCGCAAAATTAAAGGGGATATTAAACGGCATCGACGTCAATCTATACGATCCGTCCAAGGATAAATGCCTGTTCAAAAAGTATTCCGTCGACGATATGGACGGCAAAAAGGTGTGCAAGGCGGAATTGCAGAAGATGCTCAATCTTCCCGTAAGAGCCGACGTTCCGATGATAGCCATAATATCCCGCCTCGTTTCTCATAAAGGGCTGGACCTTGTCAAGTGCGTGCTCGAAGAGCTTTTGTGCGAGGATATACAGGTCGTCATTCTCGGCAAGGGCGAACCTTATTACGAAGGGTATTTCAATTACGTTTCGGAAACTTACAGCGGAAAATGCAGGACCATAATCGCATATAATAAAGACCTTTCGTCCAAGATATATTCGGGTGCGGATATATTCCTTATGCCGTCGAAGCAGGAGCCGTGCGGGCTGTCGCAGATGATAGCCTGCCGTTACGGCACCATACCGGTAGTAAGAAGAACGGGCGGCTTGAACGACAGCATAACTCCTTTCAACGACGGTCGCAAGAGCGGGAACGGCTTTGCGTTTACCAACTACAACGCTCACGAAATGATGTACGTCATTAAAGACGCCATATATACTTACGGCAATAAGCCCGTCTGGAACGAGCTTATGCGTTCGGCGATGACCACGGACTTTTCTTGGGGAGTTTCCGCCGCGCAATACGAAGAACTTTACGATCTATTCAGATGATAACGGCGGATATTTACCGCGCTTTACTAAACGGAGAATTGAATGAACATTAACGGTAATTTTACTAAAAAAGAAGCAAAAGAAGCAATAGAGGGGAAACTGTCGAGATTTTTCGGCGTTTCTTCCAAAGAATGCAGCAAAGAACAGCTGTATAAAGCCGTCGTGATGACGGTAAGAGATATACTTCTCGAAAAACGCAACAAATACCACGCGATAACCAAAGCGGATAAGTCCAAAAAGGTGTATTATCTTTGTATGGAATTTCTGCTCGGTCGTTCGCTCAAAAACAACGTTTATAACCTCGGCATAGAAAGCGCCGTCCGCGGAGCGCTTGCCAATTTCGGCGTGACGCTCGAAGAATTGTACGAGCTCGAACCCGACGCGGGACTCGGCAACGGCGGGCTCGGCAGACTTGCCGCCTGCTATATGGACGGACTTGCAACGCTCAATTATCCGACCTACGGCTTTTCCATTCGCTACGAGTACGGCCTTTTCAAACAGAAGATCGTCGACGGTTGGCAGATGGAACTTCCCGACGAATGGCTCCCCGGGGGCGAAGTGTGGCTGACTCAACGAGCCGATAAGTCTTTCAAGGTCAAATTCGACGGGCGTATCGTCGAAGAATGGTCGGATAGCGGCGTGAAGATACACCACGTCGACGCGGTGGAAGTGGAAGCCGTGCCTTACGATATGATGATATCGGGTAAAGACAGCGAGGCGGTCTCCGTTCTACGCTTGTGGAGCGCGAGGAGCACCAAAACTTTCGATATGCACATGTTTTCGCAGGGCGATTACGACAAGTGCATGAAGGAAAGCACCGAGGCCGAACTCATTTCGAAAGTGCTGTACCCGTCGGATAACCATTTCGAGGGTAAGTCCTTGAGATTAAGACAGCAGTATCTGCTCGTTTCGGCGTCGCTTCAGAATATCCTTGCCGACCACTATACGCGTTATAAAACTTTCGATAACCTGCCGGAAAAGGTTGCTATCCACATAAATGACACGCATCCCGCGCTCTCCGTTCCCGAGCTTATGCGCTTACTTATGGACGAACACGGCTACTCTTGGGAAAAGGCGTGGGACCTTACCACGAGGACTATCGCTTACACCAATCACACGGTGCTTGCCGAGGCTCTCGAAGTCTGGAGCGAAGACCTTATCGAAAGAAGATTGCCGAGGATATACGCTATAATAAAAGAGATAAATCAGCGTTTTTGCACGGAATTATGGAAGAAATACCCCGCCGATTGGAACAAGATAGACAGAATGTCCGTTTTGTCGCACGGCAGAGTGAAAATGGCAAACCTTTCGGTGCTCGGTTCACATAAAGTCAACGGCGTTTCGGCGCTTCACAGCGAAATAATCAAAAACAGCATATTCAAGGATTTTTCGGAGCTTACGCCCGATAAATTCACGAACGTCACCAACGGTATAGCGCACAGAAGGTGGCTTTGTCAGGCCAATCCAGAGCTTTCCGCTTTGATTACCGACTGCATAGGCGACGGTTTTATTTTAAACGCCGAGCAGCTTTCGGAATTTAAAAAATTCGAGAACGACGAAAACGTTTTAAAGGAAATGCTTGAAATAAAGCGGCTCAAAAAACGTGCTCTTGCCGAATATATCAAACGCAATAACGGTATCGACGTCAACGTCGACTCGCTTTTCGACGTTCAGGCAAAGCGTATGCACGAATACAAACGCCAGCTGCTGTTCGTGCTGTATATAATCAATCTGTTCGAGGACCTTAAAGCTGATCCCGACCTTGACGTTCAGCCCAAGACCTTTATTTTCGGCGCGAAGGCGGCGCCCGGTTACTATATGGCAAAGCAGATAATAAAGCTTATATGCTGCCTTGCGGAAGAGATCAAAAATTATCCCGACAAGCGCGTCAGCGATAAGATAAAGGTCGTTTATCTTGAAAACTATTCGGTGACCATAGCCGAAATGCTTATGCCCGCGGCGGAACTTTCCGAACAGATATCGCTTGCCGGAAAAGAGGCCAGCGGTACGGGCAATATGAAGTTTATGATAAACGGCGCGCTCACCGTCGGCACTATGGACGGGGCGAACGTCGAAATGTGCGAGCAGGTCGGAAGAGAAAATATCTATATTTTCGGTATGTCCGCCGCAGAAGTGGAAAAAGCGTGGAAGAGCGGTTATAACGCAAGCGCTTATTATCACGACAATCAGCGCATAAAACGCATTATCGAGAGCCTTAAACGCGGTTATAACGGCGTAAACTTCGAGATGTTTGCCAACTATCTTACCACCAACGCGCCCGTTGCCGATCCTTATATGTGCCTTGCCGATTTCAGTTCGTACTTCGAGACCAAGAACGTTATCGATCGCGACTATCTCGACAGACAGAAGTGGGCTAAGATGTCTTTGAGAAACGTTGCCGCAAGCGGTTTCTTCGCCGCCGACAGAGCCGTCAAAGAATACGCCGACAAGATCTGGGGCTTAAAGTCCGTCAAATAATTTTCTTCTTTTTTGTAACTGTCGTTTTCGCCGCCGTTTAGCGGCGGCGGGAACGTTGACGTCGATATGTTTTTTACCTATACGCCACTCGAAACAAAGCATAAAAGCATAACGGGCGCCGTTCCCGCAGGAACGGGCGTTACGTTTTTTGTCGGCACCGATCACGCCGAAGTGATCTTATCCGTCACCAAAGACGACGGATACGAGAAAGCTTACCCGATGAAAGCGACTTCGGGTGGCTTTTTTGCGTGCGTGGAACTTGAAAGCGGGCTGTATTGGTACCGTTTTTTTGCCGACGGTGTAAAATTCGGCGGCGATGAAAATTTAAATTCCGTCGAAGACGGAAACGACTATCAGCTGACGGTATATTCGGGCGTCGATACCCCGTTTTTTTACGGCGGGATAATTTATCAGATATTTCCCGACAGGTTCAATAAAAGCGGAAAATTCACCGTCGGAAAAAACAAGGTCGCAAGAAACGATTGGGGCGGCGAGCCTACCTATCGCGGGGCGGACGGAGAAGTCAAAAACAACGAGTTTTTCGGCGGAAATTTCAAAGGTATAAAGGAAAAATTGCCGTATCTTAAAAGTCTCGGAGTCACCGCAATTTATCTGAACCCCATATCGAAAGCCTATTCTTCGCATCGCTACGACACGGGCGATTATCTTTCTTTCGATCCCGTTCTGGGCGACGAAAACGACCTTAAAGAATTGATATCGGAAGGTAAAAAGCTTGATATCGACTTTATTTTCGACGGAGTGTACAACCACGTCGGCGACGACAGCGCGTATTTCAACCGCTACGGCAATTACGAGGGCGCGGGCGCGTATAATTCCGCAAAAAGCCGCTATTGCCGTTGGTTTTGCTTTACGAATTATCCCGACGAGTACGTTTGTTGGTGGGGCTTTAAAAACCTGCCCGCGATAAAAAAGGATTGCAAAGACTATTGGAAATTCGTCGTCGATAAAGTCCTCGACAAGTATTTTTCGCTCGGCTTTAAGGGCGTAAGGCTGGACGTCGTGGACGAACTCAACGAAGAATTTATTAGAAAAATAAAGCAAAAAGCCGTATCTTTCGCTTCGGATAACGCGGTAGTCGGCGAAGTGTGGGAGGACGCCACCAACAAGATAGCTTACGGCAAGCGCCGCGCTTACTTTTCGGGCGGCGAGCTCGATTCCGTAATGAATTACCCTTTGCGCGACGCGATCGTATCCTATCTTCTGCACGCGGACACGAAAGACCTTGTAAAAACTTTCAACGAACAGCTCAACAACTATCCGGCGACTTCTTTGAATTCGCTTATGAATTTGCTGTCTTCGCACGACACGGTGAGGATAATAACCGTTCTCGGGCGCAACAAAGTCGTTCTTGATAAAGACCTTTTAAAATACGAAACGCTCGACGAAGAACAGTATTTAAAGGGCAAAACGCTTGCAAAACTTGCGTATTCCGTCGTTTTCACCTGCTACGGCGTTCCTTCCGTTTACTACGGCGACGAAGCGGGACTTACGGGCGATCTCGATCCGTATAACCGCCGCTGCTTTCCTTGGGGAAGGGAAGACGAGGATATGTTATCCTATATAAGATATCTGTCAAAAGTCAGAACGGATAGCAAAGCCTTGCGGTCGGGAACGTTCAAGATAGTTTACTGTGACAGACGGATAATTATTTACGAGCGAGTTTATGACGGCGAGAGCGTTATCGTGGCGGTATCTCGCGAATGTTCGGACGTTACGGTGCGTTTAAACGGAAAATACCGCGACTATTCGACGGGCAAAACGGGGGACAGATTCGTTCTTCCTTCGGACGGCGCGCTGATTTTGACAAACAAGCTTGAATAAAGCGTAAAAATAAAAAATACAAACAATATAAACGTACGGAGAAATTATGGACGTATTACAGAAAATCACCGATGAATTTCAACTTAAGCCGCAAAACGTAAAAAACGTCGTCGACCTTTTGGACGAAGGCAATACGATACCTTTTATTGCAAGATATCGTAAGGAAATGACGGGGCATATCGACGATCAGGTCTTAAGAGAGCTTTCCGAGAGGCTGACTTATTTAAGAAACCTCGAAAAGCGCAAAGAGGACGTCAGATCGGCTATCGAAGAGCAAGGCAAGCTCACCGACGAGATATCCGAAGCTCTTTCCGCCGCCGAAACTCTGACCGAGGTCGAGGATATCTACAGACCGTATAAGCAAAAGAGAAAGACGCGCGCTACGGTAGCCATAGCCAAAGGGCTCGAACCCCTTGCCGACATCATTCAGGCGCAGGACGTTACCGAAGGAACTGCGGAAGAGCTTGCCATGCCTTTCGTAGACGAAGAGAAGGGCGTTTCCACAGCCGCCGAGGCGTTGGCGGGCGCTAAAGACATTATCGCCGAAAGAGTTAGCGACGACGCCGAATTGAGAAAGAAACTGCGTAAAGTATTCCTTCGTACCGGCGAGATCACTTCAAAGCTTTCCAAAAACGACGACGGTTCGTCGACTTACGAGATGTACGCCGATTACAGCGAACCCGTTTCCGAGATAAAGAGCCACCGCATTCTCGCTTTGAACAGGGGCGAAAAGGAAGACTATCTCAAAGTCAAAGTTTCCATCGACAAGGATTTTGCGATAAGGATATGTTCCGCGCCGTACGTCAAGGCGGGCAGCGTTACGACTTATCTCGTCGAAGAGGCGGTTGCCGACGGTTACGAAAGGCTCATATATCCGTCTATCGAAAGAGAGATCCGTTCGTTCCTTACGGACGGCGCTTCCGAACAGGCCATAAAGATGTTCGAGGTCAACCTCAAACCGCTCCTGATGCAGCCGCCCGTAAAAGATAAAGTCACTATGGGTTTCGACCCCGCGTACAGAACGGGCTGTAAGATAGCCGTCGTAGACGAAACGGGCAAAGTGCTCGATAAGACGGTCGTTTTCCCGACGCCGCCGCAAAAAAAGGAAGAAGAGGCGAAAAAAGTCCTTATCGGGCTTATAAATAAGTATAACGTCGACGTTATTTCCATAGGCAACGGCACGGCGAGCAAGGAATCGGAGATATTCGTTTCCGAGCTTATCAAAGATCCGTCGCTTACCCATAAGGTCGCGTATATAGTGGTAAGCGAAGCGGGCGCCTCCGTTTATTCGGCATCCAAGCTGGGCGCGGAAGAATTCCCCGATTACGACGTGTCCGAAAGATCTGCCGTCTCTATAGCAAGAAGATTGCAGGATCCGCTTGCCGAGCTTATAAAGATAGATCCCAAGTCCATAGGCGTAGGTCAATATCAGCACGATATGCCCGAGGCTCGTCTCGACGAAGTTTTAAAAGGCGTTCTCGAAGACTGCGTAAATAAAGTGGGCGTAAACCTTAACACCGCGTCGCCGTCGCTTTTATCGTACGTTGCGGGGCTCAATTCCGCAATAGTCAAAAACATCGTCAAATACCGCGAAGAAAACGGAAAATTCAAGTCGAGAAAAGAGCTTTTGAAGGTTTCCAAACTCGGCGAAAAAGCTTTTGAGCAGTGCGCTGGCTTTTTGCGCATAGAGGGCGGCGAAAACGTTCTCGACAACACCGCCGTTCACCCCGAAAGCTATAAGCCGACGTTAAAACTTCTCGAGCTTTTCGGCTACACCGAAGAGGACGTAGTAGGCGGAAAGATAAGCGATATAACCCAAAAGATCAAGGAATACGGCGAAGAAAAAGCTGCCGGCGAAGCGGGGCTCGGCGTACTTACCATGCGCGATATAATATCCGAGCTTTTAAAGCCGGGTAGAGACGTAAGAGACAGCCTGCCGCAGCCCATGCTCCGTTCGGACATTATGGACATAAAAGACCTCGTTCCGGGAATGAAGATAAAAGGCACGGTAAGAAACGTTACCGACTTCGGCGCGTTCGTCGATATCGGCGTTCATCAGGACGGGCTCGTTCATATTTCGGAGCTGTCGGATAACTACGTCAAGCATCCGTCGGACGCCGTAAAAGTAGGTCAGGTCGTCACGGTCACGGTCATAGGCGTCGACGCGGCGAAAAACAGGATATCCCTTTCGATGAAAAAGGACAGATAATACCGTTTTTTATCGTCGTTTGCGGCTTATCCCGCCGCGGCGGAAAGCAACTTGCGTTTAATACATTTTGTGTGTATAATGCTAAAACGATTGACAAACGCCGCAAGATATAGTATAATGACGACGATTTTAAAATAATAACGACTTGTTTTAAAGGAGTAATTGATTATGTTTGAAACTATAAGAAAGGCTCTTGCCACTCAACTCGGTATCGACGAAAGCAAGATCACGGCGGAAAGCAAAATAGTCGAAGATCTCGGCGCAGACTCGCTCGACGTAGTCGAACTTTTGATGAACCTTGAAGAAGAATACAATATCTCCGTTTCGGAAGACGAAGCCGCAAAGATCTCCACGGTAGGCGATTTCGTCGCTCTCGTCGAATCGAAAACCAAATAATAGTTGGATTTATCGACTTCAAGCCCCGTTTTTTTGATAAAAGCGGGGCTGATTTTTTAGCGTAAAACGATCTGAATATACGGATTTTTACTGTAAATGCGGCGGCTTTTTCAGCCGACGAAAAAATTATGGTAAAAAATATATAAAAAAACTTTAATTTTTCCGAATTATATGATATAATAATTACGTATTGCCGCTCATACGGCGATATCACCGATCGCGGGAGACAGACCGATATGAAAAAACGTACCGACGAAAAAAAGAACGTAACTGACAACACAAAAGACAGCCTATTGAAAAATAGCGACGATAAGCCGTCGAACGAACAGGTGGCGGCAGAGGAAAAAACCGCGGTAAACGCAGGGAAAAAGACCTACGACGCGTCCGGAATGCGCGTTGCGCTCGGATTGATCCTGTTTATAGTTTCGGCGCTTGCAGTCGTATGCGTTATCACGGGCGGAACGCTCTTTTCCGCGCCCGGTCAATTTATCAAAGACAAGTTGCTCGGCGTATTCGGAGCGTACGCGTACGTGTTTTTGGTGTACGTTCTAACGCTCGGCGCGGCGCTTATAGCGGGCAAAAGATTTTTCAAAAAGCATAAAGCCGCGTTCGTATTTTTCGGTTTGTTCGTCATATTTGCGTTCTTCACGGTGCATCTTGCGATGTCGTTTAAAAACGCGCCAACGCTCAATGAAGAGTTTTCGAGAGTTATGGACTACGAAGCGGCAGGACTTACTGCCGGCGGGGCGTTAGCGTCCGCGGCGGTCTATCCGCTCGTAAATTATCTCTCCGAAACGGGCGCGTATATAATATTGGTAATATTATCGCTCCTGTTTTTCGGCCTTTTGTTGGCTAAACCCATTCGCGTTGCGGCCGCAAAGAGCAAGGCGGCTAAGCTTAAAAAAGCCGAAGCTAAAGCAAATGCTCCCAAAAAGGAGCCCGCTCCCGCCGCCAAAAAGGAAAAAGCGCCTTCCGGCACGAGAACCAAAGCCAAAAAGTCCGAACCCGAACCCATTAAAGAACAAGTTCCTTGCGACGATACGCCGGACGATTCAGAATACGTGGAGGAAGAAGAGGACTTGGAAGAGGAGTTCGACGAAGAAGAATTCGAGGAAGAAGATGAAAATATAGAAGAGGAAGAAGTCGAAGAGGACGAGGAAGAAGAGGAAGTGACCGAAGAGACCGCCGAAGAGGAGACTGTCGAAGAAGAGGCGGAGGAAGAGGAAGAGTCGGACGAATTCTTTGAAAACGACGATTTTTCCAACGGTTACACCTTTATTTCGGGTATGCCGCTCGAATATAATTACAACGCTCCGTCGGAAGATCTTCTCGTGGACTATACGCCCGACGAAGACGCTCTTGCCGAAGAGCTGAAACGTCAGGAATTCTGCAAAGAAAAGATAAAGAGCGTATTTGCCAAAAAGCATATAGAAGTCGAAGTTGTGAACGTGGTCTCCGGTTCTTCCGTCACCCGTTACGACGTTGCCGTTCCCGACGACGTTTCTTTAAAAGAGATACGTCCTTTGCAAAGCGACCTCGAATTCCGTCTGCAGGCTACGGGCGCGTTCAGAATGTACTGCATACCCGACAGCGAGCTTATAGGTATAGAAGTAGCCAGCCGCGCAAGGCGTACCGTCGGAATGCTCAACGTTTTCAACAACACTACGTTCAATAAGCTTTCGTTCGTCAACGGCGTGAAGTTCATGCTCGGCGAAGACATACTCGGCGATCCCATTTATCTCGATCTTACGAAGATGCCGCACCTGCTTATTTCGGGGGCGACGGGCACGGGTAAGAGCGTATGCCTTAACACTATGCTCGTAAGCTTATTATATAACTACAGCCCCGAAGATCTGCGACTCGTTCTCGTCGATCCCAAACGCGTTGAGTTCAAGCCGTTTGAACATATCCCGCACCTCGTGTTCGACGAGATACTCGGTTTCGACGAAGACGGCAACACCTCGAAAGCCGCAACGGTGCTCGATTGGGCGGTGCAGGAAATGGAGCGCCGCTACGCGTTCCTCGCGTCGAGAGGCTTTAAAAACGTAATGAGTTACAACAAGTCGATAGATACGACCCGCGAACGCAAAATACCGTATCTCGTAATAATAATCGACGAGTTTGCCGACTTTATCATCTCTTCACCCGATTTCAAAAAGAGCATAGAGCTGTCTATCGGCAGGCTCGCGCAGAAAGCCCGTGCGGCGGGCGTATCGCTCATTCTCGCCACGCAACGTCCTTCCGTAGACGTTATTTCGGGCGTTATCAAGACGAACATACCGTCGCGTATATGCTTCAGAACGGCCACGCCGATAGATTCGCGCGTCGTCATAGACGATAACGGAGCCGATAAACTTTTGTCTAAAGGCGATTGCTTGTTCAAGACTACGGAAAACTCCATGCTTACCCGTGCGCAGGGCGCATATATTTCGGAAAGCGAGATCGACGCCGTTACCGATTATATCAAAGCCAACAACGAGTGTTATTACAACAACACCATAGTCGAAAAGATCAAGATCCGCGCGGCGAAAAGCAAAAAATAATACGAGCGTTTACGCGGTCAAAATATTGAGATAATCGACCTATAGCCCCGCTTTTTACTTAAAGCGGGGCTGCTTTTATGCTTCTGACGCCCTATTAAAAATCGGAAAAAATCCGTCGGCGATAAAAGTCGGTCGTGCTTTTTAAAAGCAAAGGTGACGCGCGCGCTTTTTCGGTTAACCGAAAAAATTTGAAAAACGCCCGAAAAAGTCCGTCAAAAGACTTTAAAAAATTTCGTTTATGTGTTATAATAAGTTTAATTGTTAAGTAAATATCGCCGAAACGAATGCAAAGCGATAAAAACGGTTTTTAGTTTTTTTTTGCAAACGTCGGCGGTTTCGGAGCGTGATAAAATTGTCAAAGGGAGTAAACAGTAAAAATTCGGATAAAGCGCCGGGGTTTTTAAAAGAAGTCGTAGGGCTTGCGACGGTGCTTTTTTCCGCGTTGGCTTTTTTGTGTCTTTTAACGGGCGACGGGCTGTTTTATACTCTCGGCTCGGCCGTCGGGAATTTCCTGTACGGCGTTTTCGGCGCGTACGCCTACTTTTTCGTTATCTACGCGGCTTTGTTCGGGCTGACGCTCGTGCTCGACAAATGGTTTTTCGCCAAATACAACAGATTGTTTTTCACCGTCAGCGGGCTTATAATCTGTATATTCGTTATAATCCACCTCGCGGCGTCCTTTAGGGGCGGGCTTATCCTTTCCGACGAACTGTATCACGCTTTTAACGTTGCCGAAAACGGCGTGAGCGCGGGGGGAGCTGCGGCGTCGCTTATAATATTCCCCGTAACTTCGCTCGTGTCCAAAGCGGGCGCTTACGTTTTTTACGTCCTTTTGGCGCTTTTTTTAGCGGCGTTTTTGTTTCGCGATAAGATATCGGAGTTTATAAGCGGGCGCGACCGCATCGTTAAGCCTAAAGCTCCCAAACGCGAAAAGAAAAAACCGTACCCCGCCGCACCCGAACGCGACGTCAACAACGAAGTTCCCGATAACGGCGAAACCGCCGAGCCGCCGGTGACCAATTTCTTTTTCAACGAAAAATCGGGTTTTGCGTTCAGGACCAAGCGCGAAATGGCGGAAGGAAGAAGACAGCCGCTTAAGCCTTGGGGCGGCAGATTCGAATTCAAAAATATCGCCGACGTAGCCCGCCGCGAGGCCTATATGGCTTCAAGGGCGAACGCCGAAGACAGAGATAATTCCAACGCCTTTTCTCCGGACCGTTCGGCAAAAGTCGACGTCAACAGAATGAACGGCTCGCCCGTCAGAATGACAGGCGTTTCCGATACTATTGAAAAACAGCGGTCGTCTTCCCGTTACGAGCGGGATTCCGTGGAAAAGGACGTATATACTATCCCCGTAGAAGGCCGCACCGCCGATACGCGTATGCGTTCGGACGGTTACCGCGACTTGAATGAAGACTATAAAGGCGCCGCAAGAATGCGCGGTTTCGACGGTTCGGCGGAAACACGTTCCGCGGATATGAACGGCGCGGACAGAACGGGTATGGGGGATCTGCCTTATTCCGACCGCTACGCCGCCGACGGAAGGCGTTTTGTGAGCGGCGACGTTCCTTCCGATAAAAATGCAAATTATCCCGAAGTCGGTTTCGACCGCGGCACCGTAGACCGCGGCAGTATCGAACGCGGCACCGTAGACCGCGGCAGTATCGATCGCGGAAATATAGACCGCGGCGGTATGGATAAGGAGCCGATGCGCGGGTTTGAACGCACGCCGAACGTCGATTACGTCGAAAGAAAGACGGAGATAAGCAATATCCCGACCGACAGAGGCGAACGCGCCAACGATAAAGCCGAAGAAGACTTACGAAACGCATACGTTCCGCAATCGTCCTTCGTTAAGGAAAGCAACGTCAAGTCCGCGTTATCGGAAAGCGACGTATCCGCTCCTTCGGACGGAGCGAGAGCCTTTTCTCCCGACAGGTCTTATCGCGAAGCGCCTATGCCCGAAGCGCGCACTGCCGAAGAAGCTCCCGCAGGCGCGTATAAGCCTACGCAAAGCGCGAGTTTTGCGGGCGACGGCGCGCTCAATCGCACTTCGTCGCGCATAGACGACGACGTGTTCGATTACGACGAAGACGACGATTCTTCCGGATATTCGTTTATTCCGAGAATGCCCGTCAACTACAAATACACCCCGCCCAAAAAGAATTTGCTTGACGATTACACCCCCAACGCCGACGCGCTCTGGGCGGAACGCGAACGTCAGGATTTCTGCAAAAAGAAGATAGTAAGCGTGTTTGCCAATCACGGCATAGAGGTAAAGGTCGTCAACGTCATTTCGGGTTCTTCGGTTACGCGTTACGACATATCCGTTCCCGAAGATATCTCTTTGAAAGAGATAAACTCTTTGCAGAGCGACCTTGAATTCCGTCTGCAGGCTACGGGCGCTTTCAGAATGTACTGCATACCCGGTTCAGAACTCATAGGTATCGAAGTCGCGAGCAACGCGCGCCGCACGGTCGGTATGCTCAACGTATTCAAAAAGCCCGCGTCCGACAAGATACCTTTTAACGAAGGCATTTATTTCATGCTCGGCGAAGACGTTCTCGGCACGCCGATATACCTCGACCTTATGAAGATGCCGCACCTACTTATATGCGGCGCTACGGGTACGGGTAAAAGCGTATGTCTCAACACGCTCCTGATAAGCCTTATGTACAATTATAGCCCCGCCGATCTTCGTCTCGTGCTCGTCGATCCCAAGCGAGTCGAGTTCAAGGCTTTCGAACACTGCCCGCACCTCGTTTTCGACGAGATACTCGGTCTTGACGAAGACGGAAAGGCGAATAAAGCCGCCGCCGTTTTGGACTGGGCGGTGCAGGAAACGGAAAGGCGTTACAAATTCCTTGCCGAAAAAGGTTACAAAAACGTCATCAAGTATAACAAATCGATCGATCCGACGGTGGACAGCAAGATACCGTATCTTATTATCCTTATCGACGAATTTGCCGATTTCGTTATGTCTTCGCCCGAATTCAGAAAGGGCATAGAAGTATCCATCGGCAGGCTCGCTCAAAAAGCCCGTGCGGCGGGCGTTTCGATAATCCTTGCCACGCAGCGTCCTTCGGTAGACGTTATTTCCGGTAACATAAAGACCAATATCCCTTCGAGGATATGTTTCAAGACGGCTACGCCGACCGATTCGAGAGTCGTTATCGACGATAACAGCGCCGACAAGCTGTTATCTAAAGGCGACTGTTTGTTCAAAACGACCGAAAACTCCGCTTTGACGCGTGCGCAAGGCGCGTTTCTGTCGGACGAAGAGCTTGACAAAGTCCTTAACGATATCAGAAAGCACAACGAGTGCTATTACGACGACGCTATCGTCGAAAAGATCAAACGTCGTGCGGCGGAGGCAAAACAGCTTGCCGAAGAAGAGGAATTGCCCGATCCCAAAGGCGGCCCGGGCGGCGGTGGCGGCAGGATATCTTTAAATCCCGAAGACGCCGACGAAGTCTCAAAGCGCGCTCTGCGCCTTGCGATAGACAGAGGTTCTATTTCGACTTCGACGTTAAGGTCTTTCTTAAGGATAGGCTACAATCGCGCCAACTCGATAGTTATCTGGATGGAGCGCATGGGCTACATAACAAAGCCGCTCGAAAACCAGACGAGAAAGACCGTTTTCACCCGTGAACAATACGAAAAAGTTTACGGCGACTTCCTTGAGGATTGGTGATAATTTACCGTTGACGTTCGTCGGCGGGCGAAAGTATGACCGTCGGCGGCAAAAACTACGTTGTTATGAATGATTTACGCAAGATCAAAGTCGGGCTCGTATCTCTCGGGTGCGACAAAAACAGGGTGGACAGCGAAAAACTCCTCGCGAAAATGAGCGAAGAGTTCGAGATAACTTCCGATATCATGAAAGCGGACGTTCTCGTTATAAACAGCTGCGCCTTTTTGACCGCGTCGCGAAAAGAAGCGCTCGACGCGGTATTCGAGTATGCCGAATTAAAAAAAGTCGGCAAGCTCAAAAAGATAATACTTGCCGGGTGTCTTCCGCAGAAATTCATAGGCGAACTATTTGACGAGCTCGTCGAGGTCGACGCCTTTTTGGGAACTTTCGACGGCACGATGATAAACGAGGCGGTCAGACGCGCTTTGGCGGGAGAACGTTGCAATTTCGTCGGCAAAGGCGAAGAGCTCGGCTGCGAAAGGGTGCTCACTACGCCCGAACATTACGCTTATCTTAAAATTTCCGACGGTTGCTCCAACCATTGTACCTACTGTCTTATCCCCAAGATACGCGGCGCGCTCCGTTCCCGTCCCGTCGAAGAGCTCGTAAAAGAAACGAAACTGCTCGGCGACGTGGAAGAACTCGTCCTCGTTGCGCAGGACGTTACGCGTTACGGCGAAGATATCTATGGCCGCCCGCAGACGGTAAGGCTTATAAAAGAACTTACCGCGCTTGAAAACGTGCGCAGGGTACGGCTTTTGTACTGCTACCCCGAACTTATGACCGACGAGCTTATAAACGAGCTGAAAACCAACGAAAAGCTCGTAAAATACGTCGATATGCCCCTTCAGCACGCATCCGACAGGATATTGAAGTTAATGAACAGAAAGGGCACGGGGAAAGGCTATCTCGAGCTTATAAAAAAACTTCGCAAAGAAGTTAAGGGCATAGCCTTGCGCTCGACTTTTATCGCAGGTTTTCCCACCGAAACGGAAGAGGACTTCGATATCCTCGTCGACTTTTTGAAAAAAGCCGAATTGAACAACGCGGGGTTCTTCGCTTATTCCAAAGAGCCCGACACCGCCGCGTATAAACTCAAAGGGCATATTACGCAGTCGATAAAGAACGCGCGCGTAAAAAAGCTTTACGCCGTGCAACGCGAGATTTCGGCGCAACTTAATAAAAAATACGTCGGAAAGGAAATTATCGTCGTGGCCGACGGCATAGATTACGACAGACAGGAATTTTTCGGCAGAACGTATTTCCACGCGCCCGACGTCGACGGTAAGGTCTATTTAACGGGCGACGGGCTTATCGAGCAAGGAAAAACCTATCTCGTAAAAGTCACCGCCTCCGACGATTACGACCTCTACGGAACGATAATAAAGGAAATTACTCAATAATTCGTTATAACAATTCGCAATTATCAGGCTCGGTCGAGCGATTTGTTGTCGGTCTGCAAGCCTTCGACCGCAAATCGCCAAACAAAAAATATAATAATTTCTTTTATTCGAATTATATAATTTTGCCGAGAGCGGTAGCGGGGATTGATTTCCCGCGTTAAGCCGCTCACGACCACAAGTCCTAACGATTTTTTCTCGTGCTAACGAGAAAAAATGTTAATTAATTTTAGCCGAGAGGCGTAGGCGGAATTCATTTTCGCCGTATAGCGCCTCACGACCTACAGTCCTAACGACTTTTTCTTGTGCCAACAAGAAAAAGTGTTAATTAATTTACGCCGAGAGGCGTAGGCGGAATTCATTTTCGCCGTATAGCGCCTCACGACCACAAGTCCTAACGATTTTTTCTCGTGCCAACAAGAAAAAATGTTAATAATTTTTTACGACCGCAACTTGCGTGATAATATCGCGCAAACTTCACTTGTCGTTACTAAACGGCAACACTTCACTCCGCACCCGCGGCAAGCGGTCTGCGGTATATCATTCCGTCAACGGCATTCCGCGGCAAGCGGTCTGCGGTACGCGAATATAAGGAGTCAAAATGAATCTTCCAAACAAAATAACGACTATAAGACTTATACTTATACCGATATTCATCGCGGTATTTTATATTGATTTTTCGTATCATTATCTCGTTGCGGCGGGGGTGTTCGCCATGGCGGCGTTTACCGACTTTCTCGACGGCTACTTTGCGAGAAAGTATAATATGGTGACCGATCTCGGCAAATTCCTCGACGCCAACGCCGACAAAGTGCTCGTGCTTGCGGCGGTGGTCTTATTCGTCGACGCGCATCTTCTCCCGTATATCTGGGGCGGCGTGGCGGTAAGCATAATAATAGCCCGCGAAATAATGATCTCGTGCTTAAGAATGATAGCGGCTACCAAAGGTATCGTTATGGCGGCCGATAAACTCGGCAAGATAAAGACCTTTTTGCAGGACGTTTCCATCTGCGTTTTGCTCGGCGCGTTCGGCATTTTCGGCAACGACTATTCAAACGTAATGTATATTATCGGCATAGTTATTTTCGGTCTGTCCGTTGTGATGACGGTCGTTTCGGGTATAAACTATCTCGTTGTAAACCGTAAAGCGCTGTCGGGCGTAAGTAAATGACAGGTCGTAACAATTGTTAAACCGCACAAGATTTTTTATCTTGGCGTGGGCGTGTTCGGAGGCGAAAATGAAAACGACGGTGATAGCGTTTGAAAACAGAAAAGATAACGCTTGCCTTTTTTACGAAAGGCAAATTATTTCCGCGCTCAATTCCGTCGCCGTTTACGTTGATAAAACGGTCGTTTTGTCGGCTGACGACGAGGACGGATTCGCTTTGGAAATCGACCGTCTTCAAGACGTTACCGTCATTTTGAATAAAAACCTTTGCTCGTTCGATTTTTCCGCCGCTACCCGCGGTCTTACTTTCGACGGCGACGGGTTTTCCGTAGGCAAACCCTTCGTTTCCGTTGCGCCGGAAAACACCGACGGATATGCGGAAAAGTTACTTGATAAATTGCGTTCGGTCTTCGATATAAACGTCGGAAAGATGACTTTCAAAGTCTTCGGCGTGGATACTGAAGAAATAAAAAAGGCGACGGATAAGATAACCGCCGATTGCCAAACGGTGTTTTTCAACGTGACGAGCGTCGACGGTGATACCAAAGTCGATATGTTTTACGGTGATAGGTCGCCGAAAATGGAAGTCGACAAAGCCGTAAAATCGTTTATTTTAGAGTTTAAAAACAATATTTACGCCGAGGACGACGTTACCGTCGCGCAGCGTTTTTACGATCTGATGAAACTTCGTCGGCTAACCTGTTCCACGGCGGAGTCGATGACGGGCGGAAAGATAGCTTCGCTTATTGTGGAAGTCGACGGTGCGAGCGATATTTTTTACGAAGGAATGGTAACGTATTCCACGCTTTCAAAAGAAAGACGGCTTAACGTGTCGCATAAAACGATAGTCGATCATACCGTCGTCAGTTCCGAAGTCGCGTACGAAATGGCTGTGGAGCTATTGAAAAACGTGGACGTAGCCGTCACTATCACGGGCTATGCGGGCTCGGACGTTCACCCGTCGGAAGAAGACGGGCTGTGCTTTATCGGTATAGGCGTTAAGGACAAGATAGAAGTTTATCGCTTCAAGTTCGGCGGTAAACGGGTGGAAAACATCGCGCGCGCAGCAAAGACCTCGTTGTATCTCGCGTTAAAGACCGTGGAAAACAGCGAGTTTTAAAGTTAAAAAAGTACAAAGACCGCGTATCGTTTATTTAAGCCGCGATAAGCGGTGTCAATAATAAAAAACAAAAAATATTATATAAAGGAAAAACTTATGGACGACAAAAAAAAGGCTCTTGACCAAGTGTTGAGTCAGATCGAAAAGCAGTACGGCAAAGGCGCCATAATGAAATTGAGCGACGAGGCCAAAGACATGGGCATCGAAACCATTTCGTCAGGTTGCATAGCGCTCGATATCGCGCTCGGTATCGGCGGAATGCCCCGCGGCAGGATAATAGAGATATACGGGCCCGAATCTTCGGGTAAGACCACGGTAGCTCTTCACGTCATCGCCGAAACGCAGAAAGCCGGCGGTATAGCCGCGTTCATCGACGCGGAACACGCGCTCGATCCCGCTTATGCGGCAAATCTCGGCGTAGACCTCGATAATCTTTACGTTTCACAGCCAGATACCGGAGAGCAGGCGCTCGATATTACCGACAGTCTCGTAAGAAGCGGCGCGGTAGACCTTATAGTTATCGACTCGGTCGCGGCGCTTACCCCCAAGGCGGAGATAGAGGGCGATATGGGCGACGCGCACGTGGGGCTTCAGGCAAGGCTCATGTCGCAGGCGCTCAGAAAACTTACCGCAATAACCAATAAGTCCAAGACCTGCGTCATTTTCATCAACCAGCTTCGTGAAAAGGTCGGCGTTATGTTCGGCAACCCCGAGACCACGCCCGGCGGCAAGGCGCTCAAATTCTATTCGAGTATCCGTATCGACGTCAGAAAAGCCGATACGCTTAAGGACGCGTCTGGTATGATCGGCAACAGAACGAAAGCCAAGATAGTCAAAAACAAACTCGCTCCTCCGTTCAAAACTGCCGAATTCGACATTATTTACGGCGAAGGCATTTCGCAAACGGGTTGTCTTCTCGATATCGGCGTGGAACTCGGGCTTATCGAAAAGAGCGGCTCCTGGTTCTCCGTCAACGGCGAGAAGGTCGCTCAAGGCAGGGAAAGGGCGAGAGATTATCTGAAAGCCAACCCCGAAATAGCCGCGGATATCGAAAGAAAGATCCGCGAAAAACTCCTTACAAAAGGCGGAGAGAAGACGGAAGAAGCGGCGGAATAAGCCCGTTTTTCCCGTTTCCGTCCGTTAAAAAACGCGTTTTACGGATCTGACGAATAAGTCCGTCTGTCAATGGTTGATAATTTATGAACTATAAAGAACCGTCTTCAGTCGGCGAGTGCGCGGCGAGCTTCGTGGGCGATACCGAAAACTCGCTGACTTGCGGTTGTCGGAAAAAACTGCCCGACACCACTTACGCCGCGGATATTTTATCGGCTGTCAAGCGGATAATATATCCCAAATTTTTCAATCGGAAGGAAATGCTCTGCAAAAGCGAGTACGAAAAGGCTTTTTCGGAGCTGTTTTCGCTTACCGAAAAGGCGGTCAAACTCGCTCTTTATTACGACGGCGAAATGCGCGGCGATACTTTAAATGACGGCGATATCGATAAAAAAGCTTGCGAGATATCGGAGAACTTTATCCGATCGATATACGGCGTTTACGAGCTGATAAGACTTGACGTGGAGGCTACTTTATGCGGCGATCCCGCCGCGACTTCGCCCGATATCATCCTTCTTTGCTATCCGGGCGTGGAGGCCGTATTTACTTACCGCGTGGCGCACGTTCTTTATACCGAAGGCGTGCCGTTTTTGCCGCGGATAATGACGGAATACGCTCATTCCAGAACGGGTATCGACATACACCCGGGCGCAAAAATCGGCAAATCTTTCGTTATCGACCACGGCACGGGCGTCGTTATAGGCGAAACGACTGTCATCGGCGACAGAGTAAAACTATATCAGGGCGTTACTCTCGGCGCAAAATCATTGGCGAACGCGCGCTCTTTGGTCGGCGTTAAACGCCACCCGACCGTGGAAGACGACGTGACCATTTATTCGGGAGCCACTATTTTGGGCGGGCAGACGGTCATAGGTAAAGGCGCCGTTATCGGAAGTTCGGTATTCATCACTTCGAGCGTTCCGCCCGACGTTACCGTCGCCGCGGAAAAACCGAAGCTCCGCTTATACAAAAACAACCCGCTCGATTGACGAAAAGCTTACGTTTTTCATATTATTATATAATCGTTTAATCGAATATTTTCTTACGCCGCCGTACTTTACAATGGTTCGGCGGCTTTTAAATGCCCGTTTATCGTGAGGTCGCAGGCGTTAAAAACGCTTGATTACGGCGTTATAGGGCGACTTTTTGAAAAAAACGCGCTTTTTCTGTCGGTAAGTTTCATCATAAATCGGCGCGCGGTATCCGGCTAATATCAGCTTGTTTATATTGTGTCGTGATAAAAAAATATTAATCGGCGTTTTAAAATTATTATCAAAACGCATAATTTTGCAAAAAAATCGTTAAAAATTCACTTTTTAATAACCAAAAAATTATTATTTTTCTTATTAAAACGTTGACAATGGACAATATATAGTATATAATTATTCCGTATAAAACTATTTATTGTGTTTCTGTCGTTTAAAAAGCCCGTCAAAAAACCGCCGATACGTCATCGGCAGGGCTAAAAAACGATTTGAGCCGAGCGCCTTTTGTTCGACGAGAAACATTTGCGATATTTTTATAACTCAATTTTCCGGGAGGTTTGTCCATATGTACAACAATGCAAGCTTCCTGTTCATGGCGGGCGAAGGTCTTTCTATGGGATTGGCCGTAGCTTTGATAGCGGGTGCCGCGGTCCTTTTTGCCGTGGTCGGTTACTTTATCGGTGGGTTAGTTACCGGTAAGATAAGAGAAAAACAGAGAGCCGACAAGCTCGCAAAAGCTAATGAAGACGCCGATAAAATCAGGCACGAAGCCGAACAGGAATGCAAAAACTTAAAAAAAGAAGCCGAAGTAGAGATCAAAGAAGAGCGTATCCGTCTGCGTAACGATTTCGAGCGTGAATCGAGAGAAAAACGCACCGAATTGCAGAAAATGGAACAGCGTCTTAACCAGAAAGACGAACTCTTGAGCAAAAAAGATTCCAACCTTTTGAAAAAGAACGAGGAACTCGAACAGCAAAAGCGCGAACTTGACAAAAAGCACGCCGAGGCGCAGAAAGTCAAAGAAAAACTCGACAAACAAGCCGAGCTTATGACTCAGGAGCTTGAAAAAGTCGCGCAGCTTACCAGAGAAGAAGCCAAGCAGCAGCTTATCGAGACCATCATCGACGACGCGAGAAAGGAAAGCGCCGTCACCGTCCGCAACATAGAGTCGGAGGCAAAAGAAGAGGCCGACAAAAAGGCGAAAGACATTATAAGTCTTGCCATTCAGCGTTGCGCTACCGATCACGCGTCGGAAATAACGGTTACCGCGATAGCGCTCCCCAACGACGATATGAAGGCCCGTATCATCGGTAGGGAAGGCAGGAACATCAGGGCTATCGAAAACGCGACGGGTATAGAGCTTATCATCGACGATACGCCCGAAGTCGTTATAGCCTCGGGGTTCGATCCCGTCCGTAGGGAAGTTGCAAGGCTTTCGCTCGAAAGGCTCATCGCCGACGGTCGTATCCATCCCGCAAGGATAGAAGAAACGGTCGAAAAAGTCAAGAAAGAACTCGAGGCGCAGATAAAGCAAAACGGCGAAGAGGCTATGTTCGAGGTCGGGCTTTTCGGTATCCACCCCGAACTTATAAAGACGCTCGGCAGGCTCAAATACAGAACGAGCTACGGTCAGAACGTTTTGAAACATTCCATAGAAGTCGCGTTCCTTGCAGGCCTTATGGCGCAGGAACTCGGGGCGGACGTAAATCTTGCCAAGCGCGGCGGGCTTTTGCACGATATAGGTAAAGCAGTCGACCACGAAATGGAAGGCACGCACGTTTCGCTCGGCGTGGAACTTGCCAAAAAATACAAAGAAAGCAAGAACGTCATCAACTGCATACAGGCGCATCACGGCGACGTTGAGCCGAGGACCATCGAGGCCGTTCTCGTTCAGGCGGCGGACGCTATCTCGGGCGCAAGGCCGGGCGCGCGCCGCGAAACGGGCACCAATTACGTCAAGAGATTGCAGCAACTTGAAGATATCGCCACGGGATTCAAGGGCGTAGAAAAGAGTTACGCCATTCAGGCGGGCAGAGAGATAAGAGTCGTCGTCAAACCCGAAATGATAGACGATAATCAGGCACTGTTCCTTGCAAAGGATATCGCGAAAAAGATTGAATCGGAATTGGAATACCCCGGTCAGATCAAGGTCAACGTCATAAGAGAATGGCGCGCCGTAGAATACGCAAAATAAATAAAGGCGGGGCTGCCCCGCCTTTTTAGTTGACGATTAACGATTCGCAGGCGTTGTCGTGAGTTTTCTTAATGCCCTGCAAGCCTTCGGGCTAAAAACTTTCGGCAAAATTATTATAATAATTTTTATTCTCAATTTATATATTGCGCGAACGCCGCGCCGCCGAAGGCTTGCAGACGGGACGTTATTTTTGTAGGACGATATGTTGCTACCGCAATTGCGATATATTCTTGCCTTGCTCGTTTGCGATATGATATAAATTCCTTATTTTTGCGTCCCGTAAGGGACATATCGTCCGACAGGCATATCGCGGTTTTGCATAACTCGCTTTCAGCGAGGATGCAAAAGCATATCGTAAATTCCGTCAGGAATTTATATCGTTTCAGACAGTCGTCCGACTGTCTGAACGCCAACGGCGTACGACTATATCAGCAAATTGCGAATTGCACATTGCGAATTGATTTATGAACGACGTTATTTCCGAAAAACTAAAACTTCTTCCGGATAGCCCGGGGGTGTACGTAATGTTAAATGCCGACGGGCACGTCATTTACGTCGGGAAAGCCAAAGTCCTTAAAAACAGGGTGAGGCAATATTTCCACGCGGGCGTAAAGACGGATAAAGTCATGGCGATGGTGAATAATATCGTCGATTTTTACTATATTATCACCAATTCGGAGATAGACGCGCTTTCGCTTGAAAACAACCTTATAAAAAAGTACAAACCGCGTTATAATATACTGTTAAAGGACGACAAAACTTACCCTTACGTCCGCATAAACTTAAAAGAGCCGTATCCCCGTTTCGAGATAACCCGCCGCGTCAGGTTCGACGGGGCGAAATATTTCGGGCCGTTCATGGGCGGCGTGAGCGTAAAAGAAGTTCTCGAGATAGTAAACCGTTGCTTCGAGCTTCGCACCTGCAAGCAAACTCTTCCGAACAAGTCCGTCAAGCGCGAATGTATCAATTATCATATAGGCCGCTGCCACGCGCCGTGTACGGCGCAGATATCTCCCGCCGATTACCGCGCGCGGGTAGACGGCGCTATCGATTTTCTTTCGGGAAACGACGACGCGGCAGAAACGCTCCTTAAAGAGAAAATGCTGGCTTTTGCGGACGAAGGTCAGTTCGAGGCGGCTATCGACTGCCGTAACAAGCTTGCCGAGATAGCAAAGATAAAAGAACATAAAATAACCGATCTCAACCGATTTATCAACGCGGATATCATAGCTTTAATGACCGACGGCGTTTACGGCGCGGTGAACGTTTTAATAACGAGAAGCGGCAGAATGCAGGGCGGAAAGAACTTTTCCGTTTCCACCGCCGTAGGGGACGAAAAGTCGATGCTGTCCGAATTTATCCTTCGTTACTATCGCGACGGCAGAGAGCTTCCCGACGAGATAGTCCTGTATTCCGAGTGCGAAGACGGAGACGTTCTCGAAAAGTATTTCAAGGAGACTTTCAGAAAATCGGTCTCGATAATAGTTCCCAAGCAAGGCGTAAGGCGGCAGCTTGCCGATATGGCGGGCAACAACGCCAAAGATCATCTCGAAAAAAGCGTCGGAGCGATACAGCATAAGGACGATAAAACGGTCACCGCCTGCGCCCGCCTTAAAGATATACTTTCGCTTTCGCGCTATCCTAAGCGCATGGAATGTTACGATATTTCCAACGTTTCGGGCGTGGATAAAGTGGCGTCGATGGTCGTTTTCACCGACGGCGAAAAGGACGCCAAAGAATACCGCAGGTTTACCATAAAGACGGTCGAAGGCGCAAACGACTTCGCGTCTTTAAAAGAAACGCTGACGCGGCGTTTAAATAAGCTCGGCACCGAAGAGGAAGCAAGATTCCCCAAACCCGACCTTATCGTGATAGACGGCGGCAAAGGTCAGCTATCGTCCGTAAAAGAAGTTTTCGACGAGCTTAACATAACCGATATCGACCTTATCTCACTTGCGAAAAGAGAAGAGGAGATATTCACCGTCCGTTCAAACGTTCCCGTGGTGCTGCCGCACAGCGACTACTGTTTAAGAATGTTGCAGGCTATTCGCGACGAGGCGCACCGCTTTGCCATAACTTATTTCAGAAACAAGCACAATAAGCGCAACCTTTCTTTAAGGCTCGACGGGATAAAAGGCGTCGGAAAAGTCAGAAAAGAAAAGCTTTTCGAGCGTTTCGGTACGGCCGAAAACATAGCCCGCGCCGAGCTCGAGGATATCGCAGGGATAGAAGGTTTCGGCGAAAAATACGCTAAACTCGTTTACGAGTGGTTCAAAAAAGAGGAAGAACGATAACTATTGGCTTTTTAGTAATATTTTCGGATAAAAGATACGATCATGCGGATAATTGGCGGAAAACATAAAGGGCGCAAGCTCAGAAGTTTCGACGGCACGGACGTAAGACCTACTTCCGACAGGGCGCGCGAGGCTTTATTCAATATATTCCAGACGAAGATATTCGGCTGTGACTTTTACGACGGTTTCTGCGGCAGCGGCGCAGTGGGGATAGAGGCGCTTTCGCGCGGGGCGAACGTCGTCATGACCGATATTTCTCCTTTAAGCGTTAAGCTTACGAACGAAAACCTTGCTATGATAGCCGAAAAAGCCGAAGTCGCAGAGAGCGATTGTCTTAAATATCTTTCGAATACGAAAAAGCGTTTCGATATTATTTTTCTCGATCCGCCGTACGCCACCGATCTTGGAAAAAAGGCCCTTGCGGTCGTATCCTGCCGCGGGCTTTTAAAAGAGGGCGGTTTTGCAATTTTCGAGAGCGACAAAGAGTACGTCGAAGCTTTCGACGAGATAGCGTTTATCCGTTCGAGAAAGTACGGAAAGGCAATTTTCAATATTTACGGAAAGAAATGATATGTTTATAAAAACCGCCGATAAAAAACCGAATAAATGCGTTTACGCCGGTTCGTTCGATCCTCCGCACCTCGGCCACGCCGATATAATTGGAAGATGCAATATGCTGTTCGACGGCGTTATCGTAGCCGTTGGCGTAAACGAAAGCAAAAAATACCGCTATCCGCTCGGAAAGCGGCTCGAAATGCTTGAAAAGATATGCGCTAAATACGAAAACGTCACCGTCACTTCGTTCGACGGGCTGCTCGTCGACTTTCTGCGCGAGAAGGGGATAGTCTATTACGTTCGCGGAGTTAGAGACGAAAACGATTACGAGTACGAAAAAAGATCCTTTGATTTCAACGTTTCAAAAATGAACGATATCGAGACGATATTTCTCGATTGCTCTTCGGAATACAAAAACGTCAGCTCGACGCGCGTCAAACGGCTTCTCGACGAAAAAAAGAGCGTCGATAAGCTCGTTCCGCCTGAAATAATACCGCTTTTATAAAGTTTTGTCGCCGACGGTTACGGCCCGAATATCGCTAAAAGAGCGTAGCAGACGGCAAACGAACAGACCGTGTGAACGACTTTTGAAAGTGCAAAGACCGAAAATTTTGCCTTCGCTTTGATAAGATACGCCGCTGACTGACACCACACCGAAAGCCCGCCGAAAGAGACGGCGGCACACGTTAGCGCCGTCGAAAGCGGCGTTATTTTTTCGGCAAACGTTTTGCACGCAAAAGTACATTCGATGATAGATAGGCACACGCCGTTTGCGTTGTTTTCTCCGATAAGCGGCGTCAATAACGCCGACAGCGGTAAAAATATTTTAAGATCCGTAACTATCTGCGAAAACGTGTAGAATATTGCGATAAATCCGCCTATTACCGCGACGGAAACGACGGAAGAATATACGCTTTCATACAATACGTTGTCGCATTTTTTTATTTCTGTCCTTGCGCATGCCCGTTTATCGTGCGGCAAAAACCTGAAAATTATCCCGCAAAGTATAGACGAAATAAGGTGCGCCGATAATAAGATAAGGCCCGTTTTTCCGCTTTTGAACATGCCCGTGCCGACGCTCCCGACGACGAACATCGGACCGGACGTCGAGCAAAAAGTCGATAGTTTGGTCGCGTCCTTTTCGTCGATGACGCCGCCCGCTTTAAGGTCGCTTATCATCTTTGCACCGATCGGATAGCCCGACAAAAAGCTCATTATCTGAACGTAAGCGGCAACGCCCTCCGACCGGTAAAGAACGCGGGTGAGGGGCGACAGTTTTGCCGAAAACAGCGACAGACATTTGTTTTTCGTCGTCAGCGCGGTCAGAAAAAAGAAGGGTAGTAACGACGGCAGAACGTTTAAAGCCCATACGCTCAAACCCGTAAACGTCGTTTTAATATACCTTTCGGGAAACGCCGCGAGCATAAATATCATAAAAACCGATACTACCGTCACGATTATATCTACGGCGCCGACCGAAGTTTTGTTTATTGCTTTATTGATTTTAACCGATCCGTCCGTCACGTTATATATTATTTTCGCTTATCCGCCGATATGATTTTTTATCGATCCGCCGCGTATTTGCGGGAAAAAACGGATATTCTTGCGTTCATATAGGTTTTTTGCGCGTAAAATAATTAAATTCGTCATCAAATTACAAAAATCGACAAAAAAGTATTGCAATAGTTAAGATAGTATGATAATATATAGTCGTATAGGCTGATAAGTTTGCGCTTTATCCGCCATTCGACTTTAAGTCGTTCAGTACTTAAGCGGGATATCCCGCAAAAACGGAGAAGATATGGAAGAAAACAATTACCAACCCGTAGTTGACGATAATAACGATAACGGCATTACGTTGATGGATCTGTGGTATATTCTGAAAAAATACTTTTTCAGGATACTTTTGCTGACTGTGATATTGACCGTTATCGCGGGCGCTCTTTTTATGAGATTCGTCAAGACGACGTACACTGCGTCCGCCTCGATAATAATGAACCCGGGGCTTATGGACAGCAATACGGACGTTCCTGACGATTCCGCCACGATAAACAGCGGTTATAACGCGCAGTACGCCACTTACTATAGTTACAGTATCAGGTTTTTGCCGAGTATAGCCAAATTCATCAAAACGTCGCAAAGAGTAAAAGACGAGATCAATCAGAAGGTGAAGCTGCGCGACGCGTTCACTTACTCCGACGGCAGCCCTTTGAACGAAGACGAGATGCCGATCATCAAAAACGTCGAATCTGTTTCCAAAGGCACGCTCACCGTTTCCACGAACAGCGACGAGTTGCAGATATTCATAACTTACACCACCACGACTTCCGCCGAAGCGGCGAGAGCCACTTTGGTCGCGCTTGCGTACAGTATCTGCTCTGTATCGAAAGCGACCGAAAACAATCAGTATATCTATCTGTGGGCGAATACGCTCCACGTTGACGATCTTCCCCAAAAAGCGCCTCCGGGCAATAACAAATGGTGGCTTTACACGCTTATCGCTTTCGTCGGATTTTTCGTGATCTTCTACGTTTATTACCTTATCGCCACGCTTTTGGACGATACGATAAAATCCAAGCGCGAGATAGAGGCTATTTCCGGTTTCAACGTAATGGCGTATATAGAAGAGATAAACCGCGGCAAGTCTTCATCCGAAAAGAAGAAAAAACGCTCGACCAAGGTTTCGTCGGGCTCCTGACGGTGAGGTGATAATATGGCTAAAAAAGATAATAAATTTTTGAATTATTTAGCTGACTTTTTCGCTATCAGAAGAACGAGAAAGAAAGTTGCCAGAGAAGAGGCCATCGTCGTTACCGACACTTTAAACACGGTCAACGAATGTTACAACGCGCTCAAAGATAACCTCTTGTTCATGACGGATATCGAGCATAATAAAGTTATCCAGATAGAATCCTGCGTGGCGGGCGAAGGAAAGACCACTATGGCTTGTAACCTTGCGGTATCCCTTTCTTTCAACGAAAAGAAATGCCTCGTGGTCGATCTCGACTTCAGAAAACCCCGTATCAACAAGCTTTTCGAGGTCCCGAACGAAAACGGTCTCGTCGACTACATTTCCAACAGGATACCTTTTGAAAAACTCGTTAAAAAGACACGTTTTCCTAACGTCGATTGCATAACCCGCGGTTCGTCTATTTACAATCCTTCCTTCCTTTTGACGAGCGAACCGTTCAAAAATCTTATCGCAAAACTTCGCGATATGTACGACGTCATCATTCTCGACGCTCCGCCCGTATTGCAGATATCCGACTATATACACATTTCCGCCGTTTCCGACGGAGTGCTGTTCGTCGTATGCTACCGCCATACGAGAAAGAGCGAACTCGAAGAGGCGACGGAATTACTTGAAAAGGCAAACGTCAACGTTATCGGCGCGGTCATGACGAGGGTGGACAGCAAAGATCCGTATTCCTATTATTACGGCAGCTATAAAAAATACGGTCATTATTACGGTTACGGCCACTACTACGGTCACTATTACGGCCATTACGGCGATCCCGGCAACAAATGATCGATATACATTCGCACTTTCTGTTCGGCGTGGACGACGGCAGCCCCGATATCGACAGTTCGGTCTCTATGCTCAAACGGGCTTATGAAGACGGCGTGACCGACGTTATCTGCACTCCGCATTTCCGTAAAAACGTTTTCGAACCGTCAAAAGAGCTTATCGAAAAGAACTTCGCGCTATTGAAAGCGGCAAATCCCTATCCCGTCAATTTGTATCTTGGACAGGAAATCGCTAAATTCGGGCAGATGTTTTCTAAACTCAAAGCGGGCGAACTTTTGACGATAAACGGCACAAAGTACGTTTTGCTCGAATTTAAGTATATCGAGGACGGCGACGTCGAAGAAACCGTTTACGACGCGCTGTATTCGGGTTTCAAGCCGATAATAGCTCACGTCGAAAGGTATGAATACGTCAAGCCGAAGAATATCGAAAAGATGATCGACGCCGGCGCTTTGATACAGGTCAACGCCGATTCGCTCGTTTTAAAGCGAGGCGCCGCGTATAAAAAGCGTGTGGAAAGGTACTTAAAAGAAGGCCTCGTTCATTTCGTTGCAAACGATATGCATTACAGCCGCGAATACTGTATGAAAAAGGCTTACGACTACGTTTTTCAAAAGTTCGACCGCGAGACGGCGGACGACCTTTTCAAAGAAAACGGTAAGATATTGATAAAATAAAAAACACCCGATCGGTACGAGATAGATCGTAAGGATCGGGTTTTTTGATGCGTTTATGATCGTTTTCAGCCGGCGAACGGACTGTTCGGCACGAAGAAGAACACTTCGTTGCCGTAGGTGGACCAACTGCCGTTAAGGGTATAAATTGCGCCGGAAAGTATATCGAGAACGCGTATTGCGGTCGATTCTTTCAATTCCGAGCAATCCACCGCGACGGTGCGACCGAGTTTTAGTGACTCCAAAAGCGCGTAAATATCGCGAAAATCGCGGGGTTTTACCGGGGCGGGCAACGCTCCGGAACCGGGCGAAACGGAGGCGCTCATATTAACGTTTGCCGAGCTTTCAAACGAGCGTTCGTCCGCTCTCGATGATTTGTTGTCGTTTTTTGCGAAAAGATTTCTGAACGCCGACATTATATCTACTCCCTTTTTCCGAAAATCGCGCTGCCGATGCGTACCATATTGCTGCCGCACTCGATAGCTATTTTATGATCCTGCGACATACCCATCGACAAAACGGTGATATCGTTGTCGCTTTTTCTCATTATATCATAAAGTTCGCGCATTTGTAAACCGATTGAAAGGATTTTATCTTCCGTATCGTTCAAAAGAACGGACATCAGCCCCTTTATCTTAACGCCCGCAAACTTCGATATCGCTTCGTAAGCTTTAATTACGTCGGCTTGCGGGAAACCGCCTTTTTGAAATTCGCCGTCGTTGACTTCGAGAAGAATATTCGTTATAAGCCCTTTTTCTTCCGAACGGCGTGAAATTTCTTTGGCAAGATCCACGCTGTCGACCGATTGAATAAGGCAGGCTTTTCCTATAAGATATTTGACTTTGTTTTTTTGCAAACGCCCGAAAAAGTGATAGTTACAAGGAAGAACTTTATCGAATTTATCCCGAAATTCCTGCGCTCTGTTCTCGCCGATATCGGTAAGCCCCGCCAAGATCGCCCGATTTATCTCTTCGACCGTGCGCGTTTTGGTGGCGCCCACGAGGGTTATCTTTTCGCCGTATTTATTGGTTTTTGGTATCTCGGCAAGTAAGTTTTTAAGGTTTTCCTCTATCATAGATCAACGTCCTCAACGTCTACGTTTTCACGTTCTTTTCGTCTTATAAAGAGATAATAGATAAACGCCGTTGCCGCTGCCAAAAACGACATTGCAAATAGCAGATTGAACGCGCCTTTCCAGCCGTCGTTATCTGCGAATATCCCGAGGACGTACGTCGATACGGCGCTTCCTATATAGCACGCACCGTTTAATAAACCCGCCAAAAAGCCCGAATTCATCTTGTCTTTCAAATAAAGCGGCGCCTGAACGGAAAGCTGATTTATCGTTACGCTCATAGCGACGTAAATCGTTACGAACAGGACCATTATTACAGGCCAGCTCGTATCGAGAAACGTTATAACGAGAGGCATGAGCGCGGCGGCTATGACGAACATTATCGCCGAGGAAAGTATAAAGTTTTTCAAAAGGTCGTATACGACCGCGGAAATAAACGCCGTGACTATGGAAATGAGCGGCAGGGCGACGCTGACGAATATCGCCAGCCAGTCGTCGAGGTGGAAACTTTCTTTCAAAATGGAAGGCACCCATTGTTTCAGCCCGCCCGAAACGGCGTTTGCTATAAGCGCGAACAGCATCAAAGCGCCGAGCATTATGACGGCCGATGCCGTAAATTTGGATCTTTTCGTTTCTTCCGTCACGGTGGGGATCATCTCGTCGTCGATATGCTTGGTGGTGAAAAACCAGAGCGCGCCGACGGCAAACATACCTATCGCACCGAACAGAAAAACGTAAGCAAAATCAACGCCGAGCAGAGAATTCAAAGAGCTTATGCCGTACGTTAAAAAAGTTCCTCCGTACGACGCCGTGCTCATAACTATCGCCGCAAAAGGCATTCGTTTCGTTTCAAGGTGCTGTCCGAGCGTCAAAAGCATTATCGGCCAAAGGTTTGCCTGCGCAAATCCGTTCGCCGCCCAGACGTATTTTATGTAGCGGAAATCTATGCCGGAAAACAGCAAAACGTTTGAAATTATCGATACTACGAGCGCAAGAGTCACCGCTATCCGCTTGTTATAGCGCGAGCAAAAAAGCCCCACTATGATATTCCCCGCGCCGTACGCGAAGAAATAATAGGTGGTGGGTAGCCCCGCGTCGGCGTGCGAAACGCCGTATGCGTCGATAATGAGCGTCGTGTTGGAACTGTAACTGTATCTGCCGAGTTGCGCTATCGTATACAGGAGCCAACAAAGAAATATTATATAAATCTGACCGCGATCTTTTTTCATTTTAAAAACGGGTTAAAACGTATGGTTTACGGCGCAATTTTGCGCCGATCAAATAGCTGAATACTCTATTTTACGTCGAGCATCGAAGAAATTATTTTGGCTCTTTCGAGGGCGAGTGCGAAATAGTCGTGACAGCTCATATCGCCGTATATGTCGTGAGTGTTTCTGTTCGGGCGGGAATATCTTATGAGTTCGAGCGTGATATCGCCGCGATAGCCCGCTTTGTTGAGCCTTTTTGCCACGCCGCGCCAATCGGCAACGCCGTCGAAGGGAACGAGGTGCGAATCGTCGAAGAAGGTTATTTTTTCACCCGTCTGACCGAGGTTGTCGTTGATATGCGTGCATACGAGCTTATCCGCGTATTTCGTAATAAGGTCGCTGTTGTGGTTGTAACACATTTCGTGCCCCGTGTCTATGCAAAAGCGCACGGTGTCTTCGTTTTTGTAAGCGTTTATAAGCGTTTCGAGGTAAATTTCGCCTTCGGTGTTTTCGAGGGCGACTGTCACGCCGAGCTTTTTGGCGTGCTCGAAAATTTTTCCGTAGCGTTCTACGCCGAGCGCGGTAGGCGAACACTTTTCCATACCGATGATCGTGTGTAATATCACGAGGTCTACGCCGAGCGTCTTCGCGCCGCTAATACAATCTATCTGATTTTTGACCTCTTCGTCGCCGTCTTCGCCGTCGTCCCACAGTTTATCCACACGCCCTATCTTGGCGTGTATCGACTGGTATTTCAAACCTATCTTTGCGGCGTGGTCGGCGAGTTTTTCGTTAACGTATATATCCGTCCAGCCCGAAAAGAACCCGTCCCAACCGACGCTTTTTAATGTATCCAATTGGCTGAAGTCGTCTTCGCCTTTAATATTCATAAGATTTAAGTTATATTTCATATCGGACCGCGTCTTTTTCTTGCGAATATTTCATAATGTTGTTATAATTATAATACATTTTTCGTCGTAATACAATTTTTAAAAAGGATTTTTTTAAATTAAAAGTCGATTTTTCCGGTATTTTTTTCCGTTTTAACGTTATTTTAATATTCGTGGTTTAAATTGATAGCGTAAACGAGAAAAATATTATCGGCGCGGATGAAAAAGAAGGCTTTTCCGTCCGCCTAAAATTATCGAAAAGGAGATCTTTTGTCGTGAAAAAAGCTCTGACTGTATTATTTATCCTGACTTTTGCGGCGATAGTCGCCGTAACGGCCGCGGGTTGCAGTTTCCGCGGCGCGTCCGCATACGAAATAGCCGTAAGAGCCGGCTATTCGGGAACGGAGGAACAATGGCTCGAAACCTTGAAAGGCGATAAAGGCGCCGACGGGCAGAACTTCAACGCGGGCTACACCGCTTACGAACTTTACGAAGAGGCCGTGGCAAACGGCGGCTACAGCGGCACGTTTTTGGATTTCATATCCGAATATTTCGGTTCCGATCCTTCTTCGTCGGTGCAGGCGGCGGTCAGCGAGGCCGTCTTCTCGGTCGTAAGCGTGTATTGCAAATTCCCCGTCTCGAGCGGCAGATTTTCGCAGACTTACTACGCAACTTCCGCGGGTTCGGGAGTCATTTATTCCATAGACAAAACGAAAGGCGACGCGCTTATAATAACCAATTATCACGTCGTATACAGTTCGTATTCGCTTACGAGCAATAAGATAGCAAGCGAAATAAAGATATATCTTTACGGGAACGAAACGTCGTCGGGCGCGATATCTTGCGAATACGTCGGCGGAACTTCCGAGTACGATATAGCCGTACTTAAAGTGTCCTCGAGTCCGGTCGTTTCTTCAAGCAACGCCAAAGCCGCCGTTTTTGCCGATTCCGACGAGGTGTGTCTTGGTCAGTCGGTGATAGCCATCGGCAACCCCGAGGCGGAAGGTATTTCCGTAACGCAGGGCATACTGTCGGTCGAAAGCGAGAATATTTCGATGAGCGACGTTTCGGGCGACAAGAACAGCATCCGCGTTTTAAGATACGACGCCGCGGTAAACCCAGGCAATTCGGGCGGCGGTCTTTTTAACGCGAGCGGCGAGCTCGTCGGCATAGTGAACGCCAAGACTGTAGACGAGGAGATCGACGATATGAACTACGCCATTCCGTCGAATACCGTTTCAGGCGTGGTCAACGGGATAATCAACTATTGTCTCGGAAAGTCGGAAACGAGCTTTTACAGGGCGTATTTCGGCGTTATCACTACGATAGTTTCCACCGAGGGAAGATATAACGCTACTCGTAAGTGCGCGGAAACGGTGGAAACGGTAGCGGTCGAAAGCGTTTCAAACGGCACTCTCGCTTACGGGAAGCTCATGGCGGGCGACAGGCTCGTTTCCGTTAAATACGCGGGCAAGACCAAGCAGATAACCCGCAGTTATCAGCTTATCGACGTTATTTTATCTTTGAACGTGAACGACGAGGTTATTTTCACCGTCGTCCGTAACGGAGTGACAAAGGACGTGTCCATAACCGTCACTCAAAGCTGTATGACCAAGGTGTCCTGAACGATAACTGTCCGTAGGAAAGTTCAATTGCCGACGGATAATAATAGCACCTGCAACGAGCGCCCTTTGTTATCGTGATTTTTTAAAAATCGCGGTAATACGGGCGTTTTTTCGTGCTTTTTTCGGGTGATGAAGACAAGACTCCGTCGGTCTTGAAAATGCCGCAAAAAATTATTTTTTGTTTTTCGTTAAAAAACACTTGTGTTTTTAGGGAAAACATAGTATAATAATCGGGACGTGTGTCGATTTTTAATTTTGTTTGCCGACGGCGGAATATCGACGGAAGCCGCGGCGGAGATATTGATATGAATGACGAATATCTTATAGTTTTGAAATCCATACTTCCCGAATACTTCGAGGCGGTAATAAAAGCAAAAGCCATGGTCGAGGACGAGAACCGTTCGGTGTCCGAAGCCTGTAAGCGTTACAATATCAGCCGTTCCACTTACTACAAGTACAAGGATAAAATATTCAACGCGTCCAAAAACTACGGCAAAAAGTCCATCATCGGCGTAAAGGCGGGGGACAAGGCGGGCGTACTCAACGCCATAATAACCGAAATATACGACGCGGGCGCAAACATAATTTCCATAAACTCCGCCATGCCGGTAAAGGACGTGGCGTTTATAACCATTGCTATGGACGTAAGCGACGCGACGATCGATACCGCGCAGATAATATATAAGCTCAAAGCCATAGAACACGTTAAAAGCGCAAGTATAATTTCGGTGGAATAAGACAAAAGCCGATCCTTTTGAATAAAATATAATACGGGCGTTGCGATAAAGCGTTAAAATTAACGTCGCCGCCCGAATATTTTTGTTTATTCTGGATCAGTTTTGTCCGAACACGTTTTTAAAACGCACGGCGGCAGCGCCGATAAACTTAACGATATCACCGTTTGCAAATTCGGCGGCTCTTCGCTTGCCGACGCCGACGGTTTTCGTCGTGTCGCGAAAATAATTTCAAGCGATAAAAAAAGAAAGGTCGTGATAGTTTCCGCTCCGGGGAAAAGGTTTCCCGCCGACGAAAAGGTCACCGATCTTTTATTTAAAGTCAACGGGAGTTTACCAAGTAGAGAAAGGCACGAGCGTCTTTATAAGGCGTTCGGCCGTTTTTTTGCGATAAAAAGCCGACTTTTTTTGAATATAGACCTGAAAAAAGAGCTCGAACGTATCGACGCCGAGTTTGATCGCGGCACGGAATACGTCGTGTCGCGCGGGGAATATCTCACCGCAAAAATGACGGCGGAATTTCTCGGATACGAGTTTTTCGACGCGGAAAAACTCTATTTTTTCGACGAAACGGGAACGATCGACCTTGAAAAAACGAGGTCGGCGTTTTCAGGTCTGCCGACGGATGGAGTGGTGATCCCCGGCTTTTACGGAACGGGGCCAAGCGGGACGATAAAACTCTTTTCGCGCGGCGGAAGCGACGTTTCGGGTTCGTTCGCCGCAGTAGCTTTAAAAGCAAAAACTTACGAAAACCATACCGACGTTTCGGGCGTTTACCCTATCGATCCCGCCGTTTTCAAGAGGGCGAAACCTATAAAAAAGATCGGTTACCGCCAACTTGCCCTTTTGACGGGCCACGGTGCGAAAGTCGTTCATAAAGGGGCTGTCCCGCCGCTTATAAACAGCGGCGTAACGCTTAAAATACTCAACACTTTCCGCGCGGGCGACGCGGGAACGACGGTCACCGATATCGACAGTCGTCTTGATTTTCTCGGCGTTACGGAAAAAAGTCTTAACGAGGACTCTACGAGGCTTTTCGCCGTCTTTTCAAAGCCGCGCGGATACGACGATACGACTGCGCGTATATTAAATAAAAAGGGCGCGGAGGTCGTTTCTTTTGGTAAAGAGGGCGAAAACGCCTTGTTTTTCGACGTTAAAAAAGGCGACGAAACTACCGCCGCAATACTTATTTACGAACTTTTCAAAAAGAAACGGTAATTGATAGGCGGCTGCTTTAAAAGGCGTTTCAGAGCGATAAAAAAAACGCGTATATAAGCTTTCCTGCGTTCGTTCGACAGAAAAAGTACGTTCAAAACGCTTGCCTTTTTCAAAAATTTGGTTTACAATATATACACTGCACTAGGTGGGGAGCCAGCGGTGCCCTTAACCTGCAATCCGCTATAGCAGGGCTGAAAGTCCTTCTCGGGGACATCTATGGTTGGCCGGACCGGAAAAGGGGCGTTGATATCAAGGTCTCGTGCAACGGACGGTTGTGAACCGTGTCAGGATAGGGATATAGCAGCACTAAGCAATTTCGTTCCGTGTGACTTGAGGTCGCTTTGGAGGAGTTACCTGTCCGGTTATCGCTTCGGTGGTTGTTTTCAAAAAGGAATGTGCAGTATTTCAAATATTCGTGCCGACGGGTTTGAAAAGCTTCCGTCGGTTTTTTTTGCGTCAAAATAAGCTCGTCTTTACGAATTTTACCGCGCACAGATATCTTTAATAAATAAAACCGCCGAAAAACGCTTTACAAAATCGGATTTATACTATAAAATAGTAATGTTAAATAATTATATTATAATTTGCGCGGCTTAAAAAAACAAAATAAAAGCGGCGCAAAAATGCCGGAGTGATAATGTACAAAAAAGTTGATACCGATCTTAACTTTCTCGACAGAGAAAAGCAAGTCATCGATTTCTGGAACGAAGAGCACGTTTTCGAGGAAAGCATTAAGCTGACCGAAGGCGGAAAAGAATTTACGTTTTACGACGGGCCGCCGACGGCTAACGGAAAGCCGCATATCGGTCACGTTTTGACGCGCGTTATGAAGGATATAATCCCGCGTTACAAAACGATGAAAGGCTGGCACGTTTTAAGAAAGGCGGGTTGGGACACCCACGGTCTCCCCGTAGAGCTTGAAATAGAAAAAAAGCTCGGGCTCGACGGTAAGCAGGATATAGAAAAATACGGCATCGAACCGTTCATAGCCGAATGTAAGCAGTCGGTTTGGAAGTACACCAACGAGTGGAAACTTATGAGCGACCGTCTTGCGTACTGGGTGGATATGGATAACCCGTACGTCACTTATCACGACGACTATATAGAGTCCGTTTGGTGGGCGCTCAAGACCATAGCGGACAAAGGCTTATTATATAAAGGTTATAAGATAGTTCCGTATTGTCCGCGTTGCGGCACGGCGCTTTCTTCGCACGAAGTCGCGCAAGGATATAAAGACGTAAAGGAAAAGTCCGTATACGTCAAGTTTGCGATAAAGGGAAGAGAAAACGCGTATTTCCTCGCCTGGACGACCACGCCCTGGACTCTTCCTTCCAACGTGGCGCTTTGTATGAACGCCAATTACGACTACGCCGAGATAAAGGCGGAAGACGGTAGCGTGTATATCCTCGCGAAGTCGCTCGTCGACGGGCTGTTTGAAAACTACGAGCTGTTGTCCGTCAAAAAAGGTAAAGAATACGAGTGGGCTGAATACGAACCGCTGTTCGACTTTGCTCCCGCCGCAATAGAAAAGAACAAAAAAGCCTACGTCGTGGTACTTGACGATTACGTCACCGCCGAAGACGGCACGGGCATAGTCCATAACGCCCCCGCGTTCGGCGAAGACGACTCCCGCGTTTGCAAAAAGTACGATATAGCTTTCGTAAGCCTCGTCGACACCCGCGGCAGAATGACCGAGGAATGCGGCGCTTACAAGGGGCTTTTCGTCAAGGAAGCCGACAAGTATATCATAAAAGACCTTGCTGCGGAAGGTAAGCTTTTCAAAGTCAAAGAGTTCGAGCACAGCTATCCTTTCTGCTGGCGTTGCAACACTCCGCTCATTTACTACGCGAGAAGTTCCTGGTTTATCAAGACCACGGCTATAAAAGAAAAGCTCATCGCGTCCAATAACTCCGTCAACTGGATGCCCGAGACCATTAAGTCCGGGAGAATGGGCAACTTCCTCGAAAACGTTATCGACTGGGGACTTTCCCGCGAGCGTTATTGGGGAACTCCGCTCCCCGTCTGGGTATGCGAAGACTGCGGTCATTTCCACGTTATGGGCTCAAAAGCCGAGCTTAAAGAGCTTTGCCATATAGAAGGCGATATCGAGCTTCACCGCCCGTATATCGACGAGCCGACCTGCAAGTGCGAAAAGTGCGGCGGCAAGATGAAACGCGTCAAAGACGTTATCGACTGCTGGTTCGATTCGGGTTCGATGCCTTTCGCGCAGTACCACTACCCGTTTGAAAACAAGGAGCTTTTTGAAAAGCACTTCCCCGCGGACTTCATTTCCGAGGCCATCGACCAGACTCGCGGTTGGTTTTACACGCTTTTGACCATTTCCACGCTTTTGTTCGATAAAGCGTCCTTTAAAAACTGTATAGTTTTAGGGCACGTCAACGACAAGAACGGCATAAAGATGAGCAAACATCTGGGAAACGTCGTCGATCCGTGGACGGTCCTCAACAATCAGGGCGCCGACGCCGTAAGGTGGTATTTCTACACTTCGTCAGCTCCTTGGTTGCCGTCGAGATTTTCCGAAAAAGCCGTTTCGGAATGTCAGGCAAAGTATATGGGCACGCTGTGGAACGCATACGCATTCTTCGTGCTGTACGCCGATATAGACGATTACGATCCGTCGAAGTATTCGCTTGACGATTGCAAGCTGACCATCATCGATAAGTGGCTTTTATCCAAACTCAACAGCCTTATCGCGTTCGTCGACTCGGGGCTTGAAGAATACAAGATATTCGAGTCGGCGCGTAAGATGCAAGCTTTCGTGGACGAGCTTTCCAATTGGTACATTCGTCGTTGCCGCGAACGTTATTGGGGCAACGGCATGACCGACGACAAGATAGCCGCTTACACCGTTTTGTGGCATACGCTCGTGACGTTTGCCAAACTCACCGCTCCGTTCACGCCTTTTATCGCGGAAAGCATTTATCGTAACCTCGTGCCGCAGTTTTATAAAGACGCGCCTAAGTCGGTGCATCTTTGCAAATATCCCGTTTCCGACGCCAAGTATATAGACGAAAAGCTCGAAAGCGATATGGAAACGATAGAAAACATAGTCGTTCTGGGCCGTTCGGCGAGAAACCTTTCCAACATAAAGAACCGTCAGCCGCTTGCAAAACTCTACTTTGCGGTGGGCGGGAACGTAGCGGACGAGGAACTTTTCGCCATCGCGCGCGACGAGCTCAACGTCAAGCAGTTCGAGGTGCTTACCGACTCCACGGCGTTCATAAGCTATAAGCTCAAACCGCAACTCAAAACGCTCGGCCCTAAGTACGGCAAAGCGCTCGGCGCTATAAGGACCTTCCTCGATACCTGCAACGCCGACGAAATAGTCAAGACCGTCCGCTCGGGTAACCCGTATAAGGTGAAACTTGCCGATACCGACGTGGAATTTACCGAAGAAGACCTGCTTATCTCCACCGAGAGCCGCGAAGGCTTCGTTTCCGCGAGCGAAAACGGCAACACCGTCGTTCTCGACGTGCGCCTTACCCCCGAACTCATCGACGAAGGTTACGTCCGCGAGATAGTTTCCAAGATACAGACGATGAGAAAGGAAGCCGGTTTCGTCGTTACCGACAGGATAACGCTCTATTATACCGCCGACGGCGAGCTTGAAAGGGTGCTTTCGGCGTATTCGTCGTCGATAGCTAAGTCCGTCCTTGCCGAAAAAGTCGTCGCGGGTAAGACCGCCGGCTACGTCAAAGAATGGGACGTGAACGGTCTGACTTTAACTTTGGGAGTGGAAAAGCGCTGACGGCAGGTCGGCGACAAGCGATAAAAATTCCTGACGGAATTTTCGATATGCAAAATTGCGCGATGTGCTTTACGGCGCGTTAAGAAAAATCCGCGACCATATTATTTGCGAATTGCGAATTTCTGATTATTTTGACCGCAACCGGTCAAAAAATAGGTTTACTATGCTTATAGCAGACAAATGGCAGGATTATTCGGTCATAGCCACGGGTAACGGGTACAAGCTCGAAAGGTGGGGGGATATAAAGCTTCTCCGCCCCGATCCGCAGGTAATATGGAAGACCGATAAAGACCTGTCCTCGTACGATATCGACGCCAGATATATCCGTTCGTCTTCGGGCGGCGGAGAGTGGGAGATATTGAAAAAGCTCCCCGAAAGCTGGGTGATTTCTTACGGACAACTTAAATTCAGGATAAAGCCCATGGGTTTCAAACACACGGGGCTGTTTCCCGAGCAAGCGGCAAATTGGGAGAAGATGTCCGCGCTCATTAAAAACGCGGGGCGACCGATATCCGTTCTCAACCTGTTTGCGTACACGGGCGGAGCGACTTGCGCGTGCCTGAACGCGGGCGCGTCCGTCTGTCACGTCGACGCCGCCAAAGGAATGGTCGAAAGAGCGGGCGAGAACGTGGCTCTATCGGGGTTACAGGATAAGCCCGTCCGCTATATCGTCGACGACTGCGTGAAATTCGTCAAAAGAGAAATACGCCGCGGCCGCCGTTACGACGCGGTGATAATGGATCCGCCGAGCTACGGCAGAGGCCCTAACGGCGAAACGTGGAAGATAGAAGATCAGCTTTTCGACCTCGTGAGCCTGTGTTCCGAAGTTTTAAGCGACGATCCGCTGTTTTTCCTTATAAACAGCTACACTACGGGCTTACAGCCGCAGGTCTTAAACAACATTTTGACGCTTACCGTCGCCAAAGGAAGAAGCCGCGTCGAAGCGTACGAAGTCGGTCTGCCGACCGAAGAAGGCATAGTTTTGCCCTGCGGGGCGGGAGGTATGTTTATCAATGAATAGTTCCGACCTCACCGTGATTTACGAGGATAATCATATAATCGTAGTCTTAAAGCCGCAGAATATACCTTCTTGCGAGGACGCTACGGGCGACAAGGACCTTCTGACCGTCGTAAAAGAATACGTCAAGGAAAAGGAAGATAAACCCGGCAACGTGTATATAGGGCTCGTCCACAGGCTCGACCGCGTTACGGGCGGCGTAATGGTGTACGCAAAAAGCTCGAAAGCGGCGTCGCGCCTTTCCGAACAGATGAGAACGGGCGGTTTCGAGAAGAAATATCTCACCGTCGTCGAAGGCGTTCCGCGTGAAAAGAAAGCCACTTTGACCAATTACCTTAAAAAGAACACGGTCAACAATATGGTATACTGCTGTCCGCCGACGGTCGAAGGCGCAAAACTTGCGGAGCTTGAATACGTCGTCGAACAGACGGTTGGCGGGCTTAGTCTTCTTAACGTCAAACTGCACACGGGAGAACGCATCAGATAAGAGTTCAGATGGCGAATATCTCCTGCCCTTGCTACGGCGACGTGCGCTACGGCAACGGCAAGCCCCGCGGAAAAATTGCTTTATGGGCGTACTCACTGGCGTTTTTCCACCCCGTTTCCAAAGAAAGACTGGTTTTCAAGGTGGAACCGCCCCGCGACGAGGCTCCCTGGAAATATTTCGATATAAACGACGATATGTTGATATATTCGTAAAAAAAACCGCTTTTTCGTAAAAACGATAAAAAAAGGCGCGAAGGAAGGCCCGAACGCTGTAAACGCTGTAAAATATTATATAATTATACAAATAAATTGCGATAAAACGCAAAAAGAGGTTGACAAAACCTCACGATAAGTGTAAAATAATATAGCATAAAAAATTTTATAGAGATTTTTTTAAAAACTTTTTGATGATATGCGGCGTAGTTCCGCATGGGAGTCAGCTCAATGAAAGGCAAAAAATTATTTAGTTTACTGCTCGTAATAAGCCTTGCGGCGTGTATGAGCGCTGTCAACGTTTTATCCGTTTCCGCCGAACCGCAGCCGGTAGTCGACGATCCGGAATACGTCCGTATCTGGGGCGTAGTTTACAATACGGAAAATATGCTCGAGTACCTCGGTCTTGAAAAACTCGAAGGTAATGACAAGTATAAAGACGGCAGAGTCGTCAAATACGGTATGGGCGACGACGTGACGACTTATGAGACCGCGGGCGACACCATCGAGTTCAAAAAAGCCGGTGAATACACTTTCAAGATCTATCTTAAAGCAGAAGATGACGGCGAAGATACTTTCGAAGTCGAAAAGACCGTCAAAGTAAACGACGGCGTAACTCCTTCCGCAGAAGATGAAGAATACAACAAGACTTCCGTTTCTTACAAGATGGACGCGGAAGGTCTTGCCGCTTATCAGGCTAAAGTTACGGAAAACGCCGCAAACCTCGCCACGCAAAGCTATACTAACGACGCCGAGTCTTACGATAACAGCTTTACCGTTCCGAGTATGCGCGACCTCGTGGTTTCCAAAGATTTCGATTACGATTCCTTGCAGAAAGTCGTTCATTACTGCACGCCGACGTCGTCTTCCTATTCGACGGGTTCTTCCGTCACGACGAGCGACGCGACCTTTACCGTCAGCGAAGTGGGCGAATACGGTTTCTACGTTTTGTTTGAAGACGTTTTCGGTAACAAGATGACTACCGACGGGCTCGTTCAGGGCGCAGGCGGCTGGTATAAGGCCGACGACGACGGTAACGCCATCGGCGCCACCCCCGTCATTCCCGTCTTCACGTTCAGCGTAACGCGCGTTGCCAAACCGCAGATAGCCGTTAAGTCCGTTCAGGAAGACGCTTTCGTAGACCTCAGCTATGAAATAAGCGCTTTCACCATCACCGCGGATAACTACAGCTCGGTTTACGAACTTTATTATCTCCCCAAGACCGCCAAGGTCGAAAAAGGCGATAACGACGCCGATTATATCAACGCCGTTAAGACTAACGCCGCCGTTGTGGACGTGACCGATAAGCTCGATAAAGACTCTCTTACCTTCACGCCGGGAAAAGAAAACGAAGGCGGTTACTACTATCTGTGGACGAGGATAACCGACTCCAACAACCTTTCGACGGAAGCTATGTCCTTGCCTATCCACTGCGCGGGCGAATATAAAACTGTCGAGACCGATCCTATGTTCTGGCAGAACAACCTTACGTCGGTGATACTCCTCGGCGTGGCGGGGCTTTGCTTCATAGCCATTTTGGTCCTTCTCTTCGTTAAACCGAAGGAGTCCGCCAAAGTCGAACTCGAAGGTGCCGATAACGCGAAAGCGGCGCCCGAAAAAGGTAAAAAGAAATAATAACGCAAGTTAAAAAACAGCGCCTTTTGACGCTGTTTTTTTTGTCTTAACAAATCAATATGCAAGAAAGGTGGATTTGTTAAGATAAAAAAACGACTGTTATAGCGCAGTCGTTTTTTCAGTCTATTAAGTTTTCGTAAATCATAGCGTAGAGGTTTTCGGCCTTGTTTTCCCACTTTTTATAGATATTTTTGGCTATCTGGCGGGAGGGGACGGAAAAGCGTAGCTCGAACTGCGTGCCTATGGCGTCGACTATCTTAAGATAAACGGTGTAAGTGCCGTCCTTATTCATATAATAGTCGGCGACGTATTCCTGACGCTTTCTGTATTTGTTGCGGTTGGCTTTTACGAATTTGGAAATATCGTCACGGGTGGAAGTGGGCACTTTGTAGAAAAAGTCGGCAAGGCACACCCTTCCGTTGGGAGTAATGGAGTATAGCGGGGCGTTACCCGACGAAGATATCTCGTAAACGAAAGAATTGTCTATAAGCTGCGAAAGCGTGGGCTTACAGTCCATATAACTTATCCAGTCGTTGCTTTGGCAGCACATATCGATTATCGTCGTCTCCGAAAGCGGAACTTCCATCTTATCAAAGACGAACAACAATATTAATTTGTTCAATAAATTGTCGCCCCTGATAGGCATAGGAAACCCCCAAAAACAATCGGCAATTTTCAATTCGCAATTTTAAGGCTCGGTCGAGCGATTTGTTGTCGGTCTAAAAGCCTTCGACCGCAATACGCCCAAAGAAAAATTTGAGTTATTCGCTTCCTTTAAAGGGCGTATATCATTCCGCGTAAGCGGTATATCGCTCCGCATTCGCGGTCAGCGGTAGGCGATACGCGGTTAGCGAATTATATTATAATCTTTTTTTTGATAAAAAGTCAATAGTTTTTTGAAATTAAATTGTAAAGACGGATATTTTGTGATACAATATATAAAAAGAACGAATATATAGTAAGGGGACGAGGAAAACTATGCTTACACAGGCTATGTCGGTGGACGCTTTCGCCGCAAATATGGACAAGCTTATCAACTGTCAATACGTTTTATCCGCGAAGAAGATATCCAATTTATTGAAAGGCATATCGTTATCGCGTTTGTTTTACGAGCTGTTCGGCTACTGCTCCGACGGGTTCGATTACGCCGCCGCACGCAAAAAATATTTCAGCACCAACGCCGCTTACGGCAGGCGGTTCATTTTGCCGACGGACAGCCGCACCATAATAGCGCTCGGGTTTTCCGTCCTTTACGCCATCGACAGCGGCGAAGAGGATTTCGTTACGCTTTTGAACGACTATTTTTACGAAAAGAATATCAACGGCGCTTACACCCGTTTTGCCAACGAACTGCTCGTTCCGTTCAAAAAAGAGGTGATATCCGTCGCCAACGCGATGATAAACGCAAAAGAGAACGAATACGAGGTCTCCGAGGCCGCGCCGATAAAGAAAAACCTGTTGTCGGACGAAGACATTTCGGTCATAAAAGTTCTGCTCGAACAAAGTAAGGGCGTTATCCTTCAATACAAGATAGAGCCCAATTTAAAGTCCGAACTTATGACGCTTTACGACAATTTCGTGTCCGAGCTGTACGACGTGGAACCCGAAAAGATAAAAGCGGCGTTTTTCGGCTATAAATACGGCATTCTCTTTCATAAGCGCCACGACGCGGGGCTTGAAAAGATAGCCGAAATACTCAAAAAAGGCGGCATTTTATGAAAACGGAAGAGATCGTCACCGGCGAAGAACTTTTGTATCACGGAAAGATATTCGACGTAAAAAAATACACCGTCGAGCTACCCGACGGCACTTCGGCTTTTCGTGAAGAAGTAGAGCATCACGGCGGGGCTTGCGTTCTCGCCGTTTACAAAGGAAACGTCTGTTTCGTCAGACAGTACAGGCTTTCTTTGAAAAGAGAAACGCTCGAGATCCCCGCGGGCAAGCTCGAAAAAGGCGAAGATCCTTTATCCGCCGCGATGCGCGAGCTTACGGAGGAGACGGGGCTCGTCGCCGAAAATATGGAAAAACTCTTTTCCGTTTGCCCGTCCACGGGTTACGTCAACGAGTGCATACATATATACTATGCGACAGGGCTGAAAGAGGGGACGCAGCGGCTCGATACGGGCGAGTTTTTAAACGTCGTTTATATACCCGTAGAAGAATGTTTTTCTCTTGTAGAAAGCGGAAAAATAGCCGACGCGAAAACGCTTATAGCTCTTTTATGGCTCAAAGATCACCTTTCAAACAGCGACGATAAAACGGAATGATCCCGTAAACCGACGGGGCGGGCGGCGAAGGAAAACCCGTAGGTAAATAAAGTTACGGCGGCAAAGACCGTCGCGGCAATAAAAACGGGCATAAACACCATAAGCGCAAGGCTCGTCAAGCGGTACTTATAAACGAACATCGCTATATATATCCCGAGCGCTCCGCCGATAACGCCGGTAAAAAAGACTTTTCCGTCCTTTACGGCGCACTCTTCACCTTCTTCTTCGGCGCGTTTTTGTCCGGCAATAAGCAAAAATCCGAAAAAATTGACCGCAAGAAGATAAACTATCGCTATCACGTTAAAAAATACTGTCATATGTAAGGTAAAAGCTCATAAAGCTTTCGCCGTTATGATGTGCAATTTTCATTAAATTTATTAAACTTATATAAATATGGTCAAAATCGTTTTGCAAAACGCCGAAAATATGCTACAATAACAATGCTTAACGTTACGTCGCATAAGTCGACGGGTATTGCGGATAGTCTTTTATCCGTGCCGGAATTATCGTCTTTTCAAGGAGATATTATTGTGAAGTGTATGTATTGCGGCTGCAAGGAAAGCAAAGTGATAGACTCACGCGCTTCCGAAGACGGTGAAACCATTCGCCGAAGAAGGGAATGTATTGCTTGCGGCAAGAGATTTACAACTTACGAAACGGTGGAGACTACGCCCGTACTCGTTATCAAATCCAACGGAACGCGGCAGGTATTCGACATCAACAAAGTAAAAGGCGGCATCATAAAAGCCTGTGAAAAACGCCCCGTCCCCATGGTCAAGATAGATAAGCTTTGCGAAGATATCCGTAAGCAGGTTTATAACTCCATGGAACAGGAGATAACCTCTAAAGAGATAGGCGAAATGGTTATGGCGGGCTTAAGGTCTTTGGACGAAGTCGCATACGTTCGCTTTGCGTCCGTTTATCGTTCGTTCAAAGATATTTCTACCTTTATGGACGAGCTTATCAAACTTACAAACAAATCCGATGGAGATAAAAAGTAATGAAAAAATCAAGAATTATTGCAACGGTTTTATGCCTTACGCTTATGTTTTCGACGCTTGTCGGCTGTTCCGATAAGGGCGATTACTGGAACGTCGTGGCGCTTTCTTACGACGACGCCAACAGCACCAAGAGAGAAAGCTTTATCGACCTTAACGTTTCTCCCGCAAAAAATTACGAGATCTGGATCAACGTCAAAGCCATCGAAGACGACGAAGCTATCATCAAAGCCGCCGCAGGTTACAGCACGGGTAAGACTTTTTACGCCAAAACCCCCGATATCACCGTTACCAAACAGCTTATAACCGACACCCTCGGTTGGATAAGATTAAGAAGCAACGTTTCGAGTTCTTATACCCTCGTAGACGTTTCGACTTCCTACGCGATGAAGATAAACGAGATAGTCGTTTGCAGTGCCGACGGCGAAATTTATCCCGTGTCTTACTCTAAAGCAGGATATCGCGTTTCCCGCGACAGAACGGATATGCGTAAAGAATTCACCGCCGAAGAAGTATCCGCAATGGACCTCGGCCCGAAGAACGTCATTAAAGCCGATACCACTTTCGACCGCGCCACCGCTATCGCCAATTACGAAAAGGCGACGGGCAGCGCCGACGCTTCCTCGTCCTCTTAATTAGATAATTTCTCGCGAGCCTTATGCAAAAACTCATTCGGCTCGCTTTTTTATTCGCCACCGCCTTGTTTTATTTAAAATTTTTAAAAAGCTGTTGCATTGTAAAAAATCGTTTGCTACAATGGTATTGTCAATTTATCAAGTCGTATTACAAGCTTTTGGGAAAATGTAAAGAATGAATATAATAAAAGAAAAAATCGGAAAGAGTATTGTTTTTCTTTTTACTACTTTATTTTTTACGTTTTTATCAAGCGGTTGTTATTTGTTTGAGCCTTTTGATACGAGTTATACGGGGGATTATCCTGCGTTATATACTCAAGCGTGTAAAAATTTGGAAACCGACGGTTTTTTTGATGGTGAACATTGGTTTGCCGAAGCTGCGGTTCTTCCTGTAGAAACAGATGATTACGGGCGAACGTTATTTATTTATTGTGACGGGAACGGATATTATTCGCTATCTTATGATAATTATGCTTTGATGATTTGTCAATATTATACCGAAGAAAAAGTTTATTATTATCAAGATGATAATCATATTCTTGAAAGCCCGAGAAAGGAAAACGGTATTACATTATCGGAAGACAGTGATTTTTCCATTGAAAACCCGCTTTACGGTTTTAAAGATGAAGATATTGCTCGCTTAAAAGAATTAAACGATTGGAATAAACCCATAGATAATACAAAATGCGTTTATTCCGAAATATTTAATGATTACGATAAATATCTCACGCAATCAGCCGTTATCGCGATCGACGAGGAAAAACTTTATTTTTCTTCAAGAAATGAAATGAAGGATATTGTTAAAGATTTTATAGGGATCGGAGATGAATACACAATTTCTTATCTTGGCTATTCAGATAAAGATTCATTTAATAATAAACATTATGTAATCGAAGCAGTGACGACTGGTTCGAAATATATTGATAGAACTTATAAACAATATGAAATCATTTTTTCAAAAAGCATGAAATTGTTGTCAGAAAATTCGTTTATTTATGTCGGCGAATTTGGTTCGAAGAATAGGTTTAAAGATTATTATCACGATTCACATATAGAATATCAAAATTTACTGAAAAAGCTTCGCGCGGACAATTATTGGAACGTTTGCGATCTCGACGAAGTTATCGCGCAACAGACAAGTTCTTCGTGATAAACAAGCCCGAACAAATTTAACGACACAACTAAAACCGCGCGGCGGGAGATATTCTCCCGCCGCGTGTATTATATAAATTCGCAATGTGCAATAGTCGACCGCAAATTTTGAGGATTATCAGAATTTGCGGTCGACTGTGGCGTTTTGCGGTTCGCGTTTTGCGGTGCATTTTTCTTTGGCGTGCGTAATAAAATATAGCTGATAAAGGTGTAAAGATGACAGCGCACGACAAGTCGGCGAAAGAAGTTTTAAAGCTTTTAAACAGTGACGAAAAATACGGTCTGACCGCCGCCGACGCGGTGAAAAACGCCGCCGCTTTCGGCTCGAACAGACTGACGGAAAAGAAGAAAAAGGGCGTGTTTTACAAGATAATAAAAGCGCTTTTCGAACCGATGATGATAATTCTGCTGTTTGCATTAACGATCACCGCGGGGATAAATATCGGCAAGTTTTTAAAGGACGGCTCGGGCGATTTTTACGAGTGCATCGGTATAACCGTGGCGATCGCCGTTTCGGTCGCGTTGACCGTAATAATGGAAGGTAAAAGCGAGCGGGCGTTTGAATATCTGCGAGCGGCGGAAAGTCGTTCGCGCGTTAAGGTAAAACGGGATAACGAAACCTGTCTTTTGTCGGCGGAAGAGCTGGTCGCGGGGGATGTGGTCTACTCTTACGCGGGGGATAAAATACCCGCCGACGGCAGGATAATAAGTTGCAACGCTTTAAAAACGGACGAATCCAATCTGACGGGCGAAAGTATGCCCGTAACCAAAACGGCAGGCGCTATCCTTCCCGAAAACACGCCGCTTGCGGAGCGTGTAAACTGCGTTTTTGCCGGTTCTTTCGTGAGCGAAGGCGAAGTCGTTTTCGTCGTTACCGCCGTTGGAGATAACGCGGAGATAGGCAAAGTCGCCGGTTACGTTTCGGAAGAAAAGAACGTTTCCGCGCCGCTTAAAGAAAAGCTCGACCGCCTCGGTAAATTCGTGTCCGTTTTCGGGCTCGTATGCTCGGCGTTCGTGTTCGCGCTGTCGGTGTTTCGCTTGATAATATCGGGTGAAATGAGTTTCGAGGGCGTTGAGGACGTTTTCATTCATTCCATAGTCCTGATAGTAGCCGCCGTGCCTGAAGGGCTGCCGACGACCGTCACCATATCGCTTACTTTGAACGTGGTAAGGCTGGCAAAGTCGAACGCGCTCATAAAAAAGCTCGTGGCGACCGAAACGGTTGGGTGCGTAAGCGTTATCTGTTCGGATAAAACGGGTACTTTGACGGCCAACAAAATGCTCATTTCTTCGCTCGTGACTCCCGACGGAACGTACCCCGAAAACGGCTTTTTCGTCGGGGATATAGCTTATAACTGCGCGCTCAATTCCACCGCCGAACTCGACGGCGACAAAACTTTCGGCTCCGCTACCGAATGCGCGTTTTTGATTGCTTTAACAAAAAGCGGCGTCGACTATAAAAAACTGCGTTCAAAGTGCGTTACTTACGATAGGATACCCTTTTCTTCCGAAAGAAAGTATTCGTCCGTCACCGCCGGAATAGGCGCAAGGCGCGTCACTTATTATAAGGGTGCGCCCGAGAAGATATTTCCGCTCGTCGACGTCTGTCCCGAAAAGCTTTCGCGCTACGAAAAGGAGATATCAAACGGTCAGAAGGAAGGGTTGCGCGCTTTGGCATTCGCTCATACCGAAAGCGGCAAAACGTATTTCGACGGCTTCGCGCTCATCGGCGACAAACTTCGCGAAGGCATGGAAAAGGCCGTTGAAAGCTGTAAAAACGCGGGCGTAAAAGTGAAAATACTGACGGGCGACGGCGCGGCGACCGCGGCGGCTATCGCAAAACGATTAAATCTTCCCGCGGAAAAACGGAACGTCGTCACGGCGGACGAAGTTTCGCGAATGACCGACAAAGAGTTCAAACAGCGCTTAAACGATATAACCGTTATCGCACGCAGTACGCCCGAAACAAAGCTCAAAACGGTGTCGCTTTTGCAGGAGATGGGCGAAGTGGTCGCCGTCACGGGCGACGGGGTAAACGACGCGCCCGCCATAAAACACGCCGATATCGGCATCGCCATGGGCAGCGGCAGCGAGATAACCAAGCGGGCAAGCGACATAGTGCTTTTGAATAACTCTTTCGACACCATTTTAACGGCGATATCGTTCGGGCGCAACGTCTTTGACAACTTCCGCAGGTTCATAACTTTTCAGCTCAACGTCAACGCGGCGTCGATAGCCATAATAATAACGTATCTCATACTCGGTCTTGAAAGCCCGTTCACGAGTATGTGCCTTCTTTGGCTCAACGTCATAATGGACGGCCCGCTCGCGCTTTCTTTGAGCCTCGAGTCGCGCCCGCTCGATCTTACGGGCAGAAAACCCGTCAAAAGAAACGCCGATATTCTGACGAAGACTATGCTTATAAGGATAGCCGTGCATACGTTCGTAATGTGCTTGGTGATAACCTTGCAGGAACTATACAACTTTTTGGGCGTGGCTTCTTACGAAAAGAGCACGGTGACAGTAAGTTTGTTCGTGTTTTTCCAGCTTTTCAACGCCGTGAACTGTCGGGAAGTCGGCTCGGAAAGCGCTTTAAAAGGACTTTTCGACAATAAACTGCTCGTAGCCATGCTTTTTACGACCTTTACGCTGCATATACTGATAGTGAGCTTTTTCCCGCAGACGTTCGACAGCGTTCGTCTTTCGCTTAAAACGTGGGTGACGCTGGCTTTGATATGTTCTACCATACTCGTTTTCTCCGAAACTTACAAGTGGGCGTATCGCAAGATAAAAGCCGTCTGCGGAAACAAAATAGCAAAATTTTCTATTATGAAAAGGCGAAAGGTTACGTAAACTATGTTAGAAATGGATTATTTGGTGACCGACGGCGCATTGAGAAAAGCTTCCGTCGAATATTTATACAGATCGCTCAAAAAGACCGTCTCTTCCTGCGGCGGCAGCGCGGAAAAGGGCGAGAACGACGGCAGATGTTACTTTTTCGCGCGGGTGCAAAAAGAAAAGGCGACGATATTTTCGTCGATGCTCGCCGATAAAATGGCCGACGTTATCGCCGTAAACTTCAAATACGACTTTTTCAAGCGGCATATCCGCGTCGGCGGGTTAAAGCCCCTCGAGTACGAACTTTTGCTATCCGCGCTGATTTCCGCCGATATCGACGAAGATAAACGCTACGTTAAAAGTAAACTTTGCGGTCCGCCGTACGCTCTCGACGGCTTGTTCAATTTCAGAATGAAACCACTTGGCGAAAAGTGGCGGGAGATAGTAGGTTATATCCCCGCGTATTTTGCCGCCGAGCAGTTGAAACAATTCGTTTCTTATATCGTTTCCGAAAAAAAGCGCGGGAGAGTTTACGTTATGGGCAGCCGCGTTTACGACGTGAATTACAATCTTTTGAATAAAGCCTTTTTAACGGGCGAGGGCGAAGGTCGCATTATCCGCGAGGTCATTTTGTCGGGATTTTGCGAGGTGGAATTGTCTTCTCCCATACCCGAACGCGACGAATATTACCTTAAAGAATTTTTCGGTGAAAAAATATTCTTCGGAAAGGGTTATTTCGGTTGACAAAAAAAATTAAAGTGATATAATTGTAAATACAAATTGCATTTCCGCCGTTTTATCAAACGAAAGACAAGTAGCCTTCGGATACTCCGTAAAGAGAGCCGCGCCTTCGGCTGTGAGCGTGGCACGTAGCCCGTCGATAATTATTTGCGAAACCACTTTCGTCGCGGACCGCACCGAAACGGACTTTTCGGTAAATAAGGTAAGCTTTTGCTTACGAAATAAGGTGGAACCACGGTAAATTATCGTCCTTATGCTATGGCATAAGGGCGTTTTATATTTGCTTAAAAGCAATTCAATTAATGAAAATCACTTAAAGAGGTGTTAATTATGAAGATCACTTTAAAAAACGGAAACGTTATGGACTTTGACGGCGCCGTAAGTTGCGCGGAGATAGCCAAAGCCGTATCCGAGGGCTTGGCAAGAGAGGCACTCGTAGCCAAAGTCAACGGCGAACTCAAAGATATGTCCTTCGTAGTGGAAGGCGACGCCGAAGTATGTTTTTACACCGTAAAAGATCCCGAAGGGCTCGACGTATACCGTCATACCTGCTCGCACGTTCTGGCGCAAGCCGTCAAGACTGTTTATCCTACCTGCAAACTTGCGATAGGCCCCACCATCGAGGACGGTTTTTATTACGATTTCGACTTCAAGACTCCCATTTCGCAGGACGATTTCCAAAAGATCGAAGACGAAATGAAAAAGATAATCAAAAGCGACCTTCCCATCTCGCGTTTCGAGTTGCCGAGAAAAGAGGCTATAGCTTATATGAAAGACCTTAACGAAAGCTATAAGGTAGAGCTTATCAAAGAGCTTCCCGAAGGCGCTCCCATATCCTTTTATAAACAGGGCGCGTTCGTGGACCTTTGCCGCGGACCGCATCTTCCTTCGACGGGCAAGATAAAAGCCTTCAAGCTTTTGAGCCTTACCGGCGCTTATTGGCGCGGAAACGAAAAGAACAAGATGCTCACCCGTATCTACGCGACCGCTTTCGAGAAAAAGAGCCAGCTCGACGAATACGTCGAAAAGCTCGAACAGGCTAAACTCCGCGACCACAACAAGCTCGGCAGAGACCTCGGTTTCTTTATGACGAGCGACGTTATCGGTCAGGGGCTTCCTCTCATCATGCCCAAGGGCGTAAAGATAATGCAGACGCTTATCCGCTTCGTCGAGGACGAGGAAGAACGCCGCGGCTTTATGCCGACCAGAACGCCGAGCATGGCTAAAAGCGACCTTTATAAAATTTCGGGGCATTGGGATCACTACCGCGACAAAATGTTCGTCATCGGCGACGCGGAAGCCGAAGGCGAAGTTCTTGCAATGCGCCCCATGACCTGTCCGTTCCAATATCAGATATATAAAAACGGTTTAAAGAGCTACCGCGATCTGCCGCAGAGATTTTCCGAGACCGCACAGCTTTTCAGAAAAGAAGCTTCCGGCGAAATGCACGGGCTTATAAGGGTAAGGCAGTTCACGCTTTCCGACGGGCATATCATCTGCGCTCCCGAACAGATAGAATCGGAGTTCAAAGGCTGTCTCGATCTGAGCCTTTACTTCCTTAAATGTCTCGGCATGGAAAACGATATCACTTACCGTTTCTCCAAACGCGGCAAAAACAAGGCTAAATATATCGACAACGACAAGGCTTGGGAAGAAACGCAGGCTTTGATGAAACAGATACTCGACCACCTCGGCCTTAGCTACGTCGAAGCTGACGACGAAGCCGCTTTCTACGGCCCGAAGCTCGATATTCAGGCGCGTAACGTCTACGGCAAAGAAGATACGCTCATCACCATTCAGCTCGACTTTGCCGCGGGGCATAGCTTCGGCATGAGCTATATCGACCAGAACGGCGAAAAACAGACTCCTTTCGTCATTCACCGCAGTTCCATCGGCTGCTACGAAAGAGTTTTCGCAATGCTCATCGAAAAATACGCCGGCGCTTTCCCGACCTGGATAGCTCCCGTGTAGGTGAAACTGCTTCCCGTCACCGACAGGGCGCTCGACTACTGCGAAAAACTTACCGCTATGATGCGCGATAAGCGTCTGCGCGTCGAAACGGATACCCGCAGCGAGAAGATAGGCAAAAAGATCCGCGACGCACAGCTTGAAAAAGTTCCGTATATGCTCATCATCGGCGACAAGGAAGTCGAGTCGGGCAATACCGTAGCCGTCCGTTCGAGAAGCGAAGGCGACCTCGGCACCATGACCGCCGAAGATTTCATTGCAAAAGTCGCCAAAGAAGACCGCGAAAAAACGGTCAACTGAAAACATTAATCAATAATTATTTTACGGTTGCCATGCATTTCAGTGTGACAACCGCAAATTTTTATTTTTTTACAATAATTTACTTGCTATTGTTCGCGATTTGGAATATAATAATCATAATAGTTTATTCGTTTGGAGACAATTATGTTAAGTTTTATTTCTGCGAAAGAAGCGGCCGAAAAATGGGATATTTCGCAAAGACGTGTCGATATTCTTTGTTCGGAAAAACGTATTGCGGGAGCTATGATGGTCGGAAATATGTGGATAATTCCGAGCAATGCCGACAAGCCTATCGACAAACGCACAATTCGTTACGAAAAAGACAAAGCAGTGCAATTAAAACCTTTTGTTAAATGGGTTGGGGGAAAAAGTCAACTTGTAGAAGAACTCGAAAAACTGCTTAATGAAAATGAAGAAACGATTTATAGCAAATACTGCGAACCCATGGTAGGCGGGGGCGCCTTGTTTTTCGATATGCTTTCTAAATACAAATTCGAGCAGCTATATATAGGTGATAGCAATTCGGAATTAATAAATACCTACGACGTAATAAAAAATAATGTTGAAAGTCTTATTTTCCGCTTGAACGAAATGCAAATGCTTTATTTACCAATGGACGACAACGGAAGAAAGTATTTTTATTATTCGATACGAGATAAATTCAATTCAATTAAGCTTTCAAAAGAGACTTCAACGGAAAAAGCCTCATATTTTATATTTTTAAATAAAACATGTTTCAATGGCTTATATCGTGTAAACAGAAAAGGTCAATTCAACGTGCCGATGGGTGCGTACAAAAACCCGACTATCTGTGACGAAGATAATTTAAGAAACGTCCATAAGGCTTTGCAAAACGTTACAATTGTTTGCGGCGATTATAATTTGTCAAAAGATTTTGTCGACAAAAACACGTTTGTTTATTTCGATCCGCCTTATAGACCTATTTCCGATACTTCCGGATTTACGTCTTATAATTCCGGCTCTTTCGACGATAACGAGCAAATAAGACTTGCTGAATATTTTAAACAATTATGTTGTGTCGGCGCAAAAGTTGTGTTAAGTAATTCAGATCCCAAAAATGTAAATCCCGATGATAATTTCTTTGATGATTTATATCAAGGCTATAACATTAGACGCGTAGAAGCTGTTCGGGCGATAAACAGTAATGGCGACAGTCGCGGCAAAATAAAAGAATTGATTATTCATAATTAAAGGGGAAAATTACTATGAAAGAGAGACAAGGAAATAAAAGTATCATTATTAATGGGAAAAGACAAAAAGCAATAATTGAATTTGATTTCGATGATTATACTTTATATGTTTTTCAGGGTATACTGTCGACTTTTGATATTTTTATAAAATATAAGAAAGGGAAAATGCGTATACGTACCCCAAAACACATTCATTGGGCAGTAGATGTATTAATCAAAATGCAGGGGCAAAAGAAACTCACAAAAAGATTCCTTTGTGAAGTAAAAGCATTATGGGTTAAAGTTGAGCCACTATCAAATAACGATTATAACAGTTTAAGATTATTAGTGGAAAATAATGCTGAAACAATAAAAATTGAAGAATATAAAAAATTAAATAAATATGGTGAATATCCTGTAGATTTTTTGTTTGTATTAATGCTGTTATTATCTGTTCAAGAAAAAACAAATCGGTCAGATGCTTATATGTTTGGAAGTATAATTAACGAACTGCTTGAAAGCGATTATGATATATTTTCAATAGTTTCAAAAGCAAGTTTTAAAGGTAGGAATAATGAGTAGATATTTTAATGATTGGCTAAGAACTTTTAAGGCAAGTATAAGCAGTTACAACTATTACGTTGATTTTGAAAAAGTATATGGAAACGTTGATAGAATAAAAATAGAATTAAATGTTTTAAATTCTTTAATAGGCTCAAAAAGCATTGAAAATGATTTCCGAAAATTATTGAGTGAATATCCGCAAGTTTTAAAATGTGTTCCTATTTTGCTTGCCGTGCGTAGTAGAGAAATATATGCTATTGACGGAGATGGCGAATATTTGTTTGATTTTATAAGACCGAATTATTCCGTTGACGATTACATAACATTTATGCGTAAGACGGGTTTGTTTGATTTAATTTCAAATCATGTGATTAATAATCTTGTTGATTACGTTATGGGCGTTGAAGTCGGGCTTGATAGCAACGGCCGTAAAAACCGCGGTGGACATTTAATGGAAAACCTTGTCGAAGATTATTTGATTAAATTCGGTCTTAAAAGAAATACCGATTATTTCAAAGAAATGTATCTTACCGATATAGAAAAGAAATGGGGGTTGGATCTTTCGGGTATTTCTAATCAAGGTAAGGCAACAAAACGGTTTGATTTTGTAGTTTGCAATAATAATACGGTATATGCAATAGAAACCAACTTTTACTCAAGTGGCGGATCAAAACTTAATGAAACTGCCCGCAGTTATAAGACTATTGCATTAGAAGCGAAGGAAATTAAGGGGTTTGCTTTTGTTTGGTTTACCGACGGGCAAGGTTGGAAATCAGCACGACACAATTTAGAAGAAACATTTGATGTTTTGGACAATATTTATTGCATTGCAGACCTTGAAAACGGTGTTTTAAACGATTTATTTAACTGATTATGGCAAAAAAGAAAATTCCTTTGCAACCTGAGAATTTTGAATTAGAAACAAATACCGTTTGGGCTTTCCCTAATCGCGGTAAATGGGCAACGCACGACGCTAAATATCGTGGGAATTGGTCGCCTTATATTCCACGAAATGTGATCCTACGTTATTCTGTCGAAAACGATACGGTTTTAGATCAATTTGTCGGCGGTGGAACAACTGCTGTTGAGGCAAAATTAACAAATAGAAATTTTATAGGTATTGATATAAACCCTACGGCAATAGAATTATCAAAGAAAAAATGTGATTTTGAGTTTGATTGTAATTGCACCTGTGACATCAGACTTGGTAATGCTGTAAAACTTGATTTACCCGATGATAGTATTGATCTTATTTGCACGCACCCGCCTTATGCTGACATTATCAAATATAGCGAAGATATTGACGGCGATTTATCACATTTACCTATCAAACCATTTTTAACAGAGATGGGTAAAGTTGCGGAAGAGTGTTTCAGAGTATTAAAAAAAGGTAAATTCTGCGCGATTTTAATGGGTGATACGCGTAAAAAAGGCATGGTGCAATCACTTGGATTTGATACAATGCGTTTATTTGAACTTGCTGGGTTTAAGACAAAAGAAATCATTATTAAAGAACAACATAACTGCAAAGCAACGGGCTTTTGGAAAAAAAACAGTATAAAGCACAATTTTTTATTGCTTGCTCATGAATATTTATTTGTATTCAAAAAGCTGTAATTAATTATTTTTCTTTTTTAATATTTTCTTAAATGACGGATTTTTTCGTGAAAAACGCTTGACAAAAGCTTTTAAGGGTGGTATGATTGTTATGCTTGAAGCAGAAGTCGAACCCTTCTCGCCGTCAGTTTTTATGAAACGGCACATAGCTTAACTCGGCGTTGAGCCATATTTTAAGTATGTTTATCGGGTCCACTATGCGGTGAGCCCGATTTTTATTTTCCGAGGGAGGGAAAACCAATTAAAGTTCAGAATAACATCAACGAGATGATTCGTCATCCGGAAGTTCGTCTTATCGGGGCGGACGGGGCGCAACTCGGCATAGTAAGTTCCCGTCAGGCGCTTGAAATGGCTTATCAAGCCAATCTCGACCTTGTGGAGATATCTCCGCAGGCAACGCCGCCCGTATGCAAAATTATGGATTACGGCAAATTCCGCTTTGAAACTTTGAAAAAGCAGAAAGAAGCCAAGAAAAATCAGAAAGTTATAGAACTTAAAGAGATCTGGCTGTCCATGACTATTGACGTGGGCGATCTGAACGTCAAGGCAAAGCAGGCGACGAAGTTTTTGTCGCAGGGCAACAAAGTCAAGGTGTCGATACGTCTGCGCGGCCGCCAGAACGCACATTCCTCTTTGGGCGTCGACGTTATGAACGAGTTTTTCGAGCTCGTCAAATCGGTCGCCGCTATGGAAAAAAAGCCTACTTTGGAAGGCAGGAACATTCTTATGATACTCGTGCCTTTGAAAGAGGATAAAAAAGCCGCGAAGTAATTATCGTTTCCGATAAAATCTTTCGCAAGCGCCGCAACAAGACGCACGCGGCGATCAAAACGATATATAATAATCATTATATAAACGAAGGGGCGTATTGCTCCTTCATACGGGAATATGCGCTGAAATAAGCTCGTTTCCCCCTAAAAAACGATAATAATAATTTGGAGGGCAATATAATGCCGAAAATGAAGACCCACAGCGGTTCCAAAAAGCGTTTTAAGCTTACCGCCACCGGTAAAGTTAAAAGAAGCCACGAAGGCCACAGCCACATTCTTTCCAAGAAAGACACCAAGAGAAAAAGAAGATTACGTTCCGCTACCTTTGTTTCCACAACGCAGGAAAAGACGGTCAAAAATCTCATTCCCTACAAAGGATAATAAGGAGGAAATAATTTATGCGTATCAAAAGAGCTGTTAACGCCGTTAAAAAGCGTAGAAAAATTTTAAAGCTTGCCAAAGGTTATTTCGGCAGCAAGAGCAAATTATACAGAGTTGCCCGTCAGGCGGTAATGAAATCGCTTACGTATTCTTACGTCGGCAGAAAAGCCAAAAAGCGTGATTTCAGAAAACTCTGGATCGCCCGTATCAACGCAGGTTGCCGTATGAACGGCTTAAGCTACAGCAAGTTCATGCACGGTCTTGACCTTCTCGGGTTGAATCTCAACAGAAAAGTCCTTTCCGATATGGCTATCAACGACGCCCAGGGCTTTACCGCGCTCTGCGAGCAAGTCAAAGCTAAACTTGCATAATCGTTTTTTTAAAGAGCCGAACCTTATATCGGCTCTTTTTCATTGAAAGGCAGATGATCGTTTCAAGACAGAACAACCTTATAAAGCACCTTAAAGCGCTTTCGTCTAAAAAGGAACGTTCGCTTTTTAAAAGCTATCTCGTGGAGGGCGAAAAGTCGGTCGCCGACGCGATCAGGTTAAAAGCCGATATCGCCGTCATTCTTGCAACGCCCGACAAGGCTGATTTATTCGAGGGCAAGGGCTATAAAGTCGAACAGGCCGAAAAGTCTGTCGTCGACTGCTGTTGCGACGCGATGACTCCGCAAGGCGTGGTCGCTGAAGTGGCTATCCCGCCCGAATCCGACGAGATAGCGGGTAATTGCGTGCTTTTGGACGGCGTTTCAGATCCCGGGAACGTCGGAACGGTCATTCGTACCTGCGCCGCCGTCGGCGTAAAAGACGTTATCCTGGTCGGCTGTTGCGACGCGTATTCGCCAAAGTGCGTGCGAGCGTCTATGAGCGGGATATTTTCTGTCAACGTTCACGAAACGACCGCCGAAAAAGCCCTTTCGCTCGTCAAAGACAAGACGATCTTGACGGCAGATATGGGCGGTGAAAACGTTTTCGACACCGTTTGCGACGATTTTTGTCTTATCATCGGCAACGAGGCACACGGCGTTTCGGAACTGTTCAAAAGTTCGGCAAACAAGATAGTCGCTATCCCGATGCGCGCGGAAATGGAAAGCCTGAACGCAGGCGTTTCCTGCTCGATAATTCTTTATCAACTGTTAAAAAATAAAATATAAGGGTTGCCCCTAAAAAGAGGAGAAATATATGTCAGGTCATTCCAAGTGGCACAATATACAAGCAAAAAAAGGTAAAGCCGACGCGGCAAGAGGCAAAATATTTACCAAGATCGGAAGAGAAATAGCCGTCGCCGCAAAGCAGGGCGCCGATCCCAACCTCAACAGCAAGCTCGCGGATATAATCGCCAAGGCAAAAGCCGCAAATATGCCTAACGATAACATCAAACGTTCCATCGCAAAGGCTACGGGCGAACTCGGAAACGTCAACTACGAAACGCTTATGTACGAAGGTTACGGCGTAGGCGGCAGCGCGGTCATCGTCAGAACGCTTACCGACAATAAAAACAGGACGGTAGGCGACGTTCGTCATATATTCGATAAGTACGGCGGAAGTCTCGGCACTTCCGGCAGCGTTGCGTTCATGTTCGAGAATATGGGCGTGATAGTCGTCGAAAGAACGCCCGACCTTGAGGAAGACGCTATGATGGAATACGCGCTCGAAAGCGGCGCGGAAGACTGCATAACTACTGACGACGCCTTTGAATTCAGAACGACTCCTTCGGCGTTTTCTTCGGTGAGAAAATATCTCGAAGAAAAGGGTGTGGAGTTCCTTGAAGCCGACGTTATGTACGTTCCCAACGACAAGATCGAATTAAACGAAGAGCAGCTTTTAACTTTCAACAAGATGCTCGCCGCCCTTGAAGACAACGACGACGTTCAGGACATTTATCACAACGTCAACTTGCCCGAAGAGGAAGAAGAGGAATGAGCTTTTCTTGATTTTTAGCTTTTTCGCGTATAAAAATCCGATTTATCGACATATTATTACTAACGCCGCGGGGCTTTGGTTTCCTTGCCGACGGTCTTGCAGCGTTTTAATATAGACTGTCGGTATCGGCGCGAAGTTTCCGAACTACGGTCGCGTTCGCCGTCTTTACGGCGCTTGCGTTTTCCGTTTTCGGTAGGATATATCTATCCCCTGCCGTTACGGCAGGCGGCAGGTCGGCGCGTTTTGCGCCGAC
>JAFZXN010000014.1 GCA_017616695.1 Clostridia bacterium
TCACTTGCGCCACCGCCGGGGGTTTCACTTGCGCCGCCGCCCGGAGTCTCGCCGCCGCCGGGGGTTTCCCCGCCGCCCGGAGTCTCGCCGCCACCGGGGGTTTCGCCGCCGCCCGGAGTCTCGTTGTCGCCGCCTTCATTCTCGTCGATAACGAGAGTGTTGTTGACGTCGTTACCGAGCAAGGACTTGCCGTTGGTAAGCGTGAACGCTACGCTCGTGAGATTACGACAATAAGCAAACGCCTGTTTGTCGATGATCTTGAGCGTTGCGGGGAACGTGAATACGTTGGACGTATCGGACGCGTTGGATACCGCACGGGATACAGCGGAAGAATGGAAAGCCGACTGACCGATATATTCGAGATGCGAATTTGCGGGGAATATAACGGTAGTAAGGTTATGCGTACCGGCGAACGTGCTGTTCTGGATCTTCAGAAGTGTCGTCGGAATGGTTATAGTCTCGATGTTGGTGTAAGCAAACGCCTGCTCGCCGAGCGTAGTCAACGAATAGGAACCGTTGGCTTTAGTCCTGAAAGTAACGCTTTCGAAACGGGAGACCGTATCGGTTATTTCGGGAGCCAACGTGGTGGGAGTGCTCATACCGGGTTTAGCATTGTAACCCGCGAAAGCCGAATTACCGATTTCGGTAACGGTGGACGGGATCTCTATGCTCGTAAGACCGGTAAGGCCTTCGACGTTCTGGTTGATGACTTCAGCCGTATTATCGTCTACGCTGAAAGCGTAAGCGCCGATCTTAACGGTACCTTCGGGGAGGTTTATCGTGTGGAGCTTCAAGCAGCCCGTGAACACGCCTATCTTGGAGCCGCCGCCAAAAAGCGATTCGCTCGCGCTATTGCCGGCAACGCCGTCGTCGAGGGTAAGAGTCTGAGCCGCAGTTCTTACTTCGTTGGTGAAATCTACCGTGGTGAGCGATTCGCAGTTAGCAAACGCCGCACCCTTGATCATGGTAACGCTCGTGGGGATAGTCACCTTTTCGAGAGCCGAGCAGTTTGCGAACATCTTTTCGCCTATCGTGGAGAAGCCTTTGGAGAAAACGACTTCTTCAAGGAAATCGGCGTTCGTGAATACGTCCGTACCTACGGTAACGGGAGTTTCGGCACCCGAAGTGAAGACTATCTTGGTTATCTGGCTGTTATCCTTAAAGGCGCTGTCCCAGATTGTGTTGACCGTTTCGGGAACGGTAACTTCACCGGTAAAGGTGCCGGCGGGAGCGTCGCTCGGTCTCATACCTCTCGGTGCGAAGACGAGGTCGGTCTTGTTTCCGCCGCTGATGAAGTACAGAACGCCGTTTTCATCGGTGTAGAAAGCGGTATTGCCTTCTGCTACCGTCAAAGAATACAGATATCTGCAGTTGTCGAATACGTGCATTGCGGTAAGCATGCCGTTATCGTTATGAGCGCCCATCTTCACTACCGTGGAAGGAATGGTCGCGGTGAGCATCTTGTTGTTTGCAAAGGCGTAGTCGCCTATTTCGGTAACGGTCTCGGGAAGATCGATACCCATTATAGCCGTATTGCTGAAAGCATATATGCCCATAGTGAGATCGTCCGTTCTGCCCGTTTCAAACGTTACGTCGTGGAGATATACGCAGCCTTCGAAAGCGTAATTGCCGATCGTGGTAACGTTCTTGCCGATGGTGACCTGAGTCAATTCCTTACCCTGGAAGACGTTCGCGCCGATCGTCGTAACGGTAGCGGGGATAACGTAGTTATCGGTTCTTCCGGACGGATAGTAAACTATGGTCGTCATATCGGGATCGAACAAAACGCCGTCGCTCAAGGCATAGTTGGGGTTCTCGCTGTCAAGGTTGATCGTCCTGATGCTCGAACCGAACACGCCGTTGATCTGGATGAAACCGAGAGACTTGCCGATGTTGAGCGTCTTGACGCCGTCTTTCTGTCTGAAAGCGCCGTTTGCGAAGTTGACCGCACCTACGCTTTCGACGTTGACTACGTTGACGGTAGAATTACCGAACGCGCCTTCTTCGAGCGTCTTGAGGTTTTCGGGGAGCGTTATTTCATACAGCTTGGAGCAAGCGTTGAAAGCGTTCGCGGCGATAGTAAGGTCAGCGTTATCGGCTTTACCTTCGAATACTATCTCGGAAACGTAAGAGGCTCTGAACGCACCTTCGCCGATCGTCGTAACGTATGCGGGAACTACGAGTTTAGCTACGCCCTTATTGGAATCGAAAGCGGAAGCGCCGATCGTCGTGACGCCGGAAGCGACCGTGTAGATACCGTCGTTACCGGAGAACGCGAGAGGAGCAAAGACTATCTCGGTACCGTCGTCGTTACAGACAAGACCGTCTTTGGAAGTGTACGTACCACCGTTGCCGATGATGTTGACTTTGGCAAGACCGGTACAACCTTCGAATACGGAAGCCGTGAAGGATTTAAGTCTTGCGGGGAGGTTGATCTCGGTAAGAGCACGACAATATCTGAACGCTCTTTCCGCGATAACGAGTTCTTCGGGAGTGCCCTCGCTTTCGGCAAACGCGACCACTTCAAGGTTGGAACACTGATAGAACGCGGAAGCGTTGATGTTCTTGACGGAAGCGGGAATGGTTATCTCGGTGATCTTAGCGTTGGAGAATACGTTTGCGGGTATGGTCTCAACGCCGTCGGGGATAACGTAAGCGTCCATTCTTCCTCTCGGGAAGTATGCGAGCTCTTTGCCGTTGTACTCGTTGTTATAGAACAGTACGCCGTCGATGGAAACGTAAGTGCCGAGGTCGAGATCCTGAACGATTTCATCGTCGGGATAAGCCGCTTTGGCGTCGTAAACGTTGACGTTTACAAGAGCCGAGCAGTTGAGGAACGCGGTACCCGTTTCAACGTTGGTAATCGTGTCAGGAATGTTTACGGTAACGAGGCTGTGAGCGTTCATGAACGCCTGACCTTCGACCGTCGTTACGGGCTTGCCTTCGTATACCGGAAGAATGGTTATCTCGGTAGCGTTGTCAATGCCTGCGGTACCCGATACGGAATAAGCAGCGCCACCGCTGATCGGGTTGTAATGGAACATATCGAGCCAATAAGCAACGAGCGTTCTGCCGCTGAGGTCTTTCCACACGTCGTCACTCATACCCGTACCGTCGGTATATCTCGTACCTCTGCCGTTGGCTTCGGAATACCAGCCGCCGAAAGCTTTGGTAGCGTTGTCGGATACGGGAACGGGGAGCGTGTAGCTATCCATGTAGCTGACAGTAGCGTCTTCGTCCGTGGGTTCGGCGTCGAAATGACCGCCGTTATTTAAATCGAAGTTTACGATATACGCCTTGGGCGTATAGCTCGCGTATAATATCAAGTCGTGCGAAAGATCGTACTTCTCGCTGTCGTATACCTTACCGTTAACGGCTGCGCCGCCGGGCGTGAGATACCATTTTTCGAAATCGTAGCCGGCTTTGTCGGTCGTGGGTAAAGTCATCGGATCGCCGATGGCCTTGTATTCGTCGTCGATAGCGGTTCCGCCCATTACGTCATACGTGATCTTGTATGCGTAAACGGTAACGGTAGACCATTCGCTGTAGTTGTTGGAACCGTAATTGTGTCTTACGGAGATCTCGTTGTCGCCGGCTTTGGTAAGCGTTACCGCATAGCTGCTGCCTTCGGGAACTCTTACGACGCTTCCGTTGACTCTGACCTGATAGTAGTTGGCGCCGACCGCGTAATTCCAGCTTACGGTGCCGTTGGCGTAACTGACGACGTCTTTCGTGCCGGCAGGTTTAAGACGCAACGAATCACTGTACTTGGAGCTCGTGGGGCCTACTGCCTGTACGCTTACTTCGTAGCTTACGGCGCCGCTCTGGCCGGACAATGCCGCGCCGAGATCGAACTGCGTGCCGCTTACGGAATATTCCGTGCCGCCCGTTTTAACGTTGTAAGAAATCGCACCGGCGACGGCGTTCCAGGAAAGAACGTTACCCGTCATCGAAAGACCGGTAGGCGTAGCAAGGCTTGCTTTGTTGTAGTTGAACGCAGCGGATACGGAAGAATTGTATCCGTTGGTGTTAGCGTAGACTTTGATAGCGAGCGCACCCGAATAATACTTCAGGTCGTAAGAAGTTTCACCGCCGACGGAGATCGTGTCGCCGTTGATCTCGACGGTGTATTCGCCCGCGTTATCGACCGCATTCCAAAGGAGAACGTCGTTACTTACGCGCAGATTGCTTGCCGCGGCAAGACTTCTGTCAAAGAAGTACGCGTCGGACTCGGAAGATACGAAACCGTCCGCTTCGGCTCTGACGACGAACTTGATGCCGCCGACTTTCATACCGGCGCTTTCAAAGTTGTAAGTCAAGGACTTGCCGTTGTTGACTTCGTAAGTTCCGTTGGCGCCTTCTACCGTAATAATATATCTGTCGGCGTTATCGACCTTATTATATATTAGTACGTCGCCGACCGTTTCGAAGTTGCAGACTTTATCCAAAGCTTTGTTGTTGTAGTAAGCTTTGCTCGTCTTGCCGTTGACGGTCAACGTAAGAGTGTATTCGCCTGCGGGTTTACCGCTGAAGTCGTAAGCGTAATTCGTGCTGCTTCCGCTATAGCTTGCGGCTAGGCCGTGAGGACCGCTTATAACGAGCGAATACTCAACGTTAACGCCCGCAACGCTCCAGGTCGCGCCGGAAGACGTGACGCTCATCTGCGGAGCACCGCCCTTCTTTACGCCGTAGAGGACTTTGTTCGATCCGAGCTTCTGACCGTCGTATTTATAGGTCAGCTTGTCGGCGCTGTCAAAGTCACTGACGTACCAGCCGTCGAAATCGCTGTCGGCGATGGCGGGCATATCGAACACCTTTCCTGCGATGGTGCTCTTGCTGCCGAGATCCTCTCCGTTATACATGAACCTGACGGTAAATTCATCTGCGCCGGTATCTTCGGTGTATCTCGCGTATAACGTGCTGTTTGCCGTTATGGGAGTCGAACCGAAATAATAAGGTTTCGTTAAAGCCGAATCCTGATACCAACCTACGAATTTGTAGCCGGCCTTTTCCGGATCGGAAGGCTTCGCTACGGATCTTCCGTTCAACACGCCGGCTTTCGCGACCGCGGTGCCGCCGTTACTGTTGAAGGTGACCTCGTAATATACCTTCTTCAGGAATCTGTATGTGCTTCCAAGGTACGTAAGCGTAATTACGTCGCCCTCCACTTTGACAGTGGGAGCTTCGCCCGACGCCGCAGTCATTGACATGACCGAACCGTCGAACGTGTAAGTTCCGCCGTACACCTTGTCCAGATTGAGAGTATAAGTACTGCCGCCGAGCGTCAGCAAATACTCTCCGCCGTTTACGTCGGTGTAGTAGACGCCTGCTTCGCCGAAATCTATCACTTCGGGTTCGTCGTGATTGCCGCAAGCAGCAAAGCCGAGAACGCTCATAATGATAGCAAGGCTAAGCAGCACTACCGTTAATAGACGTTTTTTTGCCATTTTTCTTACCTCCGTTTTATTGTTTTATATCGTATTTTTTGCGGGAAAATGGTTTGCCGTAAAAAAAGCATAAAACTTCGATCTTCTTAATATCGCCGCTTTTTGGTCCGTTTCGGGTGTTATTGCGCCCGCGTACAGCGACAATATTATTATGTTATAAAATAAAAAATTTTTTTCATTTTACTAAAAACGAAAATATTTGTCAAACGTTTGAAAGCGGTTTTTGCTTATTTTTATCAGATTTTTTTTGGAATTTTTTTGCCGCGCGGCAAAATGAGGCAGTTCGCCGCCTCAAAACAAGTGTTCGCGCCTCGCGGAAAAACGCAGGCTCCGCAAACAAAAACGAACGTTTTAATACCACGCCGGAGCCGCTTTGACGGTCGATTTTATACGCGGTTTTTATCGGGCGATAAGCTCTGCGGGCAAAAAACGCGCTTTAATATTTCGGCTTTTTCGTTTACGCGGCAAAGATCGCGGCAATAATAATATTTGGATAGCTAACGGGAGGTTGTATGGCAAAGCTCGGTATTGCGTTCGGTTCGGGAGGAGCCAAGGGGATAGCGCATCTCGGCGTCTGGCAGGCGCTCAACGAAAACGGTATCAAGGCGGACGTGGTGACCGGCTGTTCGGCAGGCTCGGTGGTCGCCGCGTGTTACGCTATGCAAAAAACGCCGCAATGGGTGTTCGACCAAGCCAAAAAACTCAAACAAAGCGATTTTGCCGACCTGTCGTTCAATCCTTTTAAAAACAGAGCCGTTTTCAAAGCCGAAAAAATGCGGGCGGTCTTCGAGAAATATTTTAAGGGCGTAGTTATCGAAAAGCTGAAAACGCCTTTTGCGGCGGTCGCCGCCGATCTTATAAGCGGCAAATTGTACGAATTTACCCAAGGCGACGTTTTTACCGCCGTACTTGCAAGCTGCTCTATCCCGATAGCCTTCCCGCCCGTGGAATACGACGGAATGCTGTTGACGGACGGCGGGATACTCGTGAGAACGCCCGTCAAAACGGCAAAAAAACTCGGCGCCGATAAGGTGATAGCCGTTGACGTCAACGCCGCGATAGCTTCCGACTACGCCGTAAAGGGAGTTTTGAGCATAGCTTTAAGATGCGTCGACGTTATGGACCACCGCACGGCGCGTTCGGGGACGGACGCTGCGGCAGACGTCGTTATCCGCCCAAAACTTGCCGACGCAGATCAGTATAAGGTCGAGCGGCTCGGAGAAATATTCGAGCGCGGTTACACGTCCGCGATAAAGGCTTTGGATAAGATAAAACGACTTCTCGATTGAAATAACGATATTGCCCCGCCGCAAGATATTTGCGGCGGGGCAATATCGTAGTGATATCTTTCAAAAAGTCGGGCTATAAGCTCGTTATCGGCATTTATTGTTCTATTTTCATTTCGCGGCAGAAGATATCGACCATATCTTCCACGGGCTCGGCGCAACCGCCGCGCGCCCACTCGAGCGCCATATTGAAAAGCGCCCCGCCGTATATCGAAACGGAATATTTTTTATAAGGAGAAACGAGCGCGTCGCCCTCCAAAGCCGCCTGAAACGCGTTGACGCCGTCGATGACCAAAGAAATAAGGTTGGCGTTATATAAGTCTACGAGATATTGGGCGTAAGTGCGGAAATATATGAGCACCTTTTTGACGTATTGATGCGAACGGTAATTTATAGACGTTATCTCCCGCCCGTTGCGGAAACGTTCGAGGATATCGGAAATAAAGACGGTTATCACGTCGAGCTTCGAGCGATAGTTCCTGTAAAACGACGCGCGGGCGACCTTTGCCCTGTCGATTATCTCGGTCACCGTTATCTCCGACAAGGTCTTTTCCTGCATAAGGAAAAAAAGGGCGTTGGTAATGCTTTCTTTAACTCTTAAATTCGCCTGTATCCTTTTATCCATAAAACACCGAACGTAATTCCTTTGAAAACGGCGAAATCCACCGTTAATCGACTTATCGAATGACTTTTACCGCTTTAAACAATCTATCGCGCCGCAAAATAAGCGTAATTTTGCGACAAATGTAATACTATTGTATCACTATTGAAAAGATATGTCAAACTTTTTTTCACATATAAATTACGGCTTTACGAAATTTTGCGGATAATCCACGTAAAACGAGAGAAGATTTGCAGATATAGCGGATAATCGATCGTATAGCATATCGTATTTTGAGCGAACATGACGGTCGGGTAAAATACGATAAAAAACCGCGTTTATCGACCTATAGGCCGACAAACGCGGTTTTGGTAAGCGTTTTTTCCGCCGGAGGGAAGGCGAAAAAAACGGTTTTGCGATCAGCTTATACGGCGCACCCTTCGGGGAACGGGATCACAAACTGATTCTGGAGATTATACACGCCGTCGTGAACGGGCGAATAATAGTAAAGGCACATTTGTTTATTCTTTTCGCTTACTTTGATGATACACATAATGTCTTCGCCGATACCGTTATCGTAAATAGCCGTCTGCGTGTCCATAAGGAAGGAATAGATAGTGTTGCCGTGAACGCCTACGTCGGTACGCATAACTATGTCGTCCTGCGAGATATGGCCGCTGAATACCATAAAGATATTGGGGTAAAGCTTGATAAGGTTATCGAAAAGCTTTTGCGGCTCGGTGACTTTGGCGAGCTGTTTCCAGGTGGCGGTGCCCCACATAGCGGTGGAGATACTGCCGTCGGCCTCGACGTAGTGGTGCGTGGCGATGATGACGCGGTGCTTGGGGTAAGCCTCGCAAAGTCTTCCCGCCCAGCGAATGACCGACATACGCGGATTGTACTCGAGGTCGATTATGAGATAATCGACGCCGCACGCGTTATAGAAATAATAGCTGTTAGCCATGCTGCCTTCTTCGTAAGTGCCGCCGAAACCTTCGGTCTTGGAGAATTTATCGTACGGGAACCATCTGTCGAAGTAGTTCTGCGTGCGGTCGCCCTTACCGTTGGAGTCGTAGTCGTGGTTGCCGGGAACGAAGTTATAGTTGACTCTGCCGTCCAAAAGCGACATACCTATCGACGCCTGACGATAAAGCTGTTCGTTGGTGCCTACGTCGGAAAGGTCGCCGAGGAAGGTCGCCCACTTGACGTTGAGATCGTCTGCGTTATCGGCAAGCCAGTTCATCTGCTGTACGAAGTTGCTGTACTTATAGCGTACGGTACACTGGATATCGGGTATTTCGACGAAGGAATAATCGTAATCGAAATCGGTCGTCGCGTCGCCGACGTACTTCATCGTGGTATGCAGTACCGCGTCGATATCGTTGTCGGTGGAGTCGTGAACGGTGCGTTCCGTCCATTCGTCGCCGAGGTACCAGTTACCCATTATCTGACCGTTATAGTCGTCGGTTATCTCGTTGGTCAACATATCCTGACGGACTCTTTCCTGCGAAATGCCGCCGTTATAGACGGTGACCTGACGGATATAACCCTCGAAAGGTTCCTTTTCCGTATAGAACGTCTGATAGTCAACGCCGATACTCATCGGGAAAGCGGCGGCGTAAAGCGAACTCTGGCGGGAAACGATGCTGTCTTCGACTTCGCCGTCGATATAGAGCGTGAACGTATCGGCCGAAGGATCGCGGACGAGCGCAACGTGGTGCCATTGACCGTCGCCTATGCTTTGGTTGTCGAAGGTGTACGTTAAACTGCCGTTATCCCAATAGATCTTTATCCTGCCGACAGCGTCCACCGACCACTGAGCCGTGCCGGGGAACATCTTGTTTTCGATATAAAAGTTACTTAGCAGCGTGCCGCCCATAGAGCCCACGGGCATTTTTACCCACGCCTCGAAGGTGTCGGGAGACCTGGTGAACTTTTCGGAAAGACGGTAAACGTAATTGTTGAGTATGGAATAAGTGGTCTTCGCCTCTTCTTCGGCAGCCGGTTGTGCGCCCGTTGTCACCGTTTCGGGAGCGAGCGCGGGCATAGCCCCTTCGGCGGCGCGAGCCGCCGATAAGGGAGCGTTAAAGACAAAGGAAACCGTCAGTACGAGCGCGATGAGCGCCGCGGGAATAACTCTTTTCAAAATATTTTTCATAAATTATTCTCCTTGTCCCTGTTCGGGAATTATTATTTCTTCGATCGAATAGGTGAAGGTTATGGGCTTTATCGAAGAACGAACGCCGTAACCCGTGCCGTCGAACGCCGAAAGGTCGTCGGAAGAAGTATAGGCGAGCGCGTCGTCAAGATACACCTCGAAGTAAGTGCCGTAGTCGAGAACGGTCATCTTCAAAGTAATGGAAGCGCCGCTTTCGGTGCCGTTGAACTTATCCTGCCAGCTCTCGGGGAGGTTCGCCAAAGAAACGGGGCCGCCCGCAAGGTGAGCGAAGTTGCTTCCGTTAAGACCGTTTATCCTCGCGACCTGCAAGTTGCCGCTTGCCGGAACGATATCCGCAGTGAGATACTGCGAAGTAGCTTCGTAAGAGTTGTCGCCGACTATCTTCATTCTGAAAGCTATACCGCCACCGCCGCCGGCGCCCTTATTAAAGGTTATGTTCATCTCGTGCTTGGTATAGGCGTAAGGCGATTCGCCTATGACGGTGGAAACGCTCGAACCCGTGCCGACCGAGTAAACGCCGTCCGCATAAGTCGTATTGGAGCTTATCGGAAGCCTCCAGCCTGCGTACAAGGCGATATCGCTCGTTATCTCGGGAGCGGAAGCGTCCACGGGCGAAGTACAAGCCTGATCGTAATACCAACCGGTGAATACCTTATTTACTTCTGCGGGAAGCGAAGGAAGCGACAGCGTGCCGCCCTCTTCGTAACCTACGCTTGCGTATTCTTCGCCGTCTTTAACGAGCGTAACGACGTATTCGGACGTTATTATCAATTCTTCGATCGAATAAGTGAACGTCAAGGGCTTGCTCGAAGTACGGATACCGTAGCCGGTGCCGTCGAACGCCGAAAGGTTATCGGAAGAAGTATAAGAAAGGGCGTCGTCAAGATACACCTCGAAGTAAGTGCCGTAGTCGATAACGGTCATCTTCAAAGTAATGGAAGCGCCGCTTTCGGTGCCGTTGAACTTATCCTGCCAGCTCTCGGGGAGGTTCGCCAAAGAAACGGGGCCGCCCGCAAGGTGAGCGAAGCTGCTGCCGTTAAGACCGTTTATCCTCGCGACCTGTAAGTTGCCGCTTGCGGGAACGATATCCGCAGTGAGATACTGCGAAGTAGCTTCGTAAGAGTTATCGCCGACTATCTTCATTCTGAAGGCTATACCGCCGCCGCCGGAAATACCCTTATTGAAAGTGATGTTCATCACGTGGACGGTCTGTGCGTAAGGCGATTCGCCGATAACGGTGGAAACGCTCGAACCCGTGCCGACCGAGTAAACGCCGTCCGCATAAGTCGTGTTGGAGCTTATCGGAAGTCTCCAACCCGCATACAGAGCGGTGTTGCCCGTTATGACCGGAGCGGACGCGTCTACGGGCGAAGTGCAGGCCGAATCGTAATACCAGCCGGTATGCACTTTGTTGACTTCGGCGGGAAGCGAAGGAAGCGTCATCGCGCCTTCGTCGTAACCGAACTGCAAGTATTCGTCGCCGTCTTTGATGAGCGTGATTATGTAGGCGGGAGCCTTCCAACCGGCGTATACGGTGGTATCTGCCGTGAATACGGGGGCATCCATATCGACGGGCTCTGTGCAACCATCATCGTAATACCAACCCGTGAAAGTCTTTTCGGTGGAAGTCAATGTCGGGAGATACAGTTTGCCGCTCGACCATACGGTCTTTGCCGCTTGTTCTTCGCCGTTCATAGCCGTTACGTTGTAAACGGATTTGATCTCTATGTCGGAAACGGTCATCGAGCCGCCGGCATTACCCATATTCTGCCAGGCATTGAATCCGACTTTGGTGTACTGAACGTTGCTCAACCAGGCGATACATTTATCGCGAGCCGTCCCGCTGGTGCCGTTGGATACGGTGCAGATCTTGCCGTAAACGGATTCACCGAGAAGCTCTTCCTGCGTGAGACCGTATACTATCATAAGGTCGCCGTTAAGATAAGCTTTGATCCAGCCGCTGTTATCTTCTTTTATACCGTACTGTACCTTGAAATCCACGTGGAGAGGATCGCCTACGGCCAAAGACGTTACGTAAGTCTTATATGCGCAATCCGCAATATCCGCAGGAGCCACGCCCCACGGCTGACCGCTCGTACCCGTAATCCTGCCGCCGAAGTTGATCCTGCCGCTTGAAAGATAATAGTCAAGGAAGATATGTCCGTCCGTACTGCCGCTTGATGCGGTGGCAAGCTGTCCTTCGTTGTTGACGAACAACAGCAACCTGACTTCGGTAGTCTTGCTTGCAAAATGAGTATCGAGAGCAAATGATATCTCACCGCTCGGCTGTTCAACGTCGGGAAGTACGAAGCCGCCCGAAGGAGTACCCGTCCAGGTGTATATTTCCCCGCCGTTATCGTCGTAAGTGACGAACGCGCCGCGGCGTTTTTCGGTGGACGTGTAGTATGCGTAAACGGTGGTGTCTTCCGCAAAAGTAGTAGCGGCGGTGACGGCGGTCTCGTCTTCGAGCTGCCAACCGGCGAAGGTATAACTTAAAACGTTGCCGTTATCTTTTGTGTAATCGGCTTTTGTCTGCGAAGCGGGAAGAGTTGCCGTCGAGCCGAGGTCGACTTTTACAGAAGACACGACTTCTTCGCCGTTCATGAACGTTACCGTTACCTGTTCGACGAGTTTGGCGTAAAGCGTGAAGCTCGAATTTACGGCAGCGGGCGTATAAGCCGTCTGCATAGCGGGATCGGTAAACCAACCTACGAAGGTGTAGCCGCTTAAACCTACTTCGGGGAGCGAAAGCATTTCGCCTTCGGCAACTATCGCCGAGTCTATGGTATAACCGTCGACGTTGGTGACGAAAGTTATTTCGTGCGCAACGTTAAGGTCGTACGTAGCTACGAGCGTAAAGGAAGAGTTAACGACGTATCCGTCGTCTATCTCGTCGCTTCCGAGATACCAACCGATAAAGGCGTAGCCGTAAGTGGAGCCGCCGTCCGAATAGCCCTGCTTGAAGGGAGGTTCGGGAAGCGCCAACTGTTCGCCCGCGTTATAATACTGATAATACGGCGCGGAACCGTTGTCGCCGTCGTAAGTGACGGTGAGCATATCGATCCTGTCGTAGACCGCGTATAAAGGACGCTTATCGGCTATCTTGGTCACGAGTTCGCCGTTTTCGGTGTACGACCAACCCTTGAACACTTTGCGGTAAGCGACGGCGCCGTCGTTTTCCGTGAGAACGCCGCTGTTAGTTGCAGTAAGGGTTATATCGTCGCCGATGGCGTGGCGGACGTGTTCTTCACCGTCGTCGCTCGTGTAGACGATATCGTAGATAGGCGTATGTTCGAGAACGAAGGAAACGTTCTTGGAAGACGAACGGATACCGTAGCCGACGCCCGTGTAGTTTGCCAGATTCTGCGAAGTGCTGTAACACAGTTCGTCGTTAAGATAAGCCTCGAAAGAAGTACCGTTATCTATAACGGTTATCTTGCATTGGAGCGTAGCGCCGCTTGCCGCAGAATTGAAATAGGTCTGCCATGCGGAGGGAAGCTTGGATAACGCTATCGGCGTATTGCTGAAATGCGTGAAGTTCTTGCCGTTAAGACCGTTGATCATGGCTATCTGGAGCTGACCTGTAGAAGGTCCGATATCGACGGTAAGATACTGCGCGGTCGTCTCGTAAGAGTTGTCGCCGACGAGGTTCATTCTGAACGCGATGCCGGGCGAGCCGCTCTGACCTTTGGTAAAGGTTATCGTAAGGTCGTATCTGTTGTAAGGAGCGTCCGTTTCGGCTACCATGCCAGCAACGTTGCTGCCCGAACCTACCGTGTAAACGCCGTCGGCACCCGAAAGGTTACTGCTGACGGGGTATCTGTAACCGGCGTAAAGCGTGGTATCCGAAGTTATGTCCGGCGCGGAAACGTCAACGGGTTCGACGAAAGCTTCGTCGTAATACCAACCGGTGTATATCCTGTTGGCCTCCATTTCGAGCGCGGGAAGATTGATAGCGCCGTCCTCGTAACCGATAACGCGATAAACCTCGCCGTTTTTAACGAGGGTGACGTTGTATTTGGCGTCTCTCCAAGCGGCGTAGATGGTGATGTCGCTCTCGATGACGGGCGCGTTTATATCTACGGGAGAAGTTAAACCCGCGTCGTAATACCAGCCTGCGAATACGCAGTTGTCTTTAACGGGGATATCGACGTGGAGCTTGCCCGTGCCGTACGAGACGGGAGCAATGGCGTCGCCACCGTTGGTCTCGAGCGTAACGGTCTTGAAAGGAGCGTAACTCCATGCGTAGAACGTGGCGCCGGTCGTGCTCGAACGCATACCGAGCCCCGTGCCCGTAAAGCTTGCGGCAAAGGACGAGATATCCACGGTGTAACCGTAATCGCCGTCAACGTAAGTCACGAAATAAGTGCCGTAATCGTAAACGGTGATATTGACGGGGATAAGGTCGCCGTCTCTTGCCGAATTCCATTTATCCTGCCATGCCTTGGGCGCGGAGGAAATGGCTATGCTGCTGATGCTCGACCAGGAACCGTTGGTAACTCTGCACGAATACAGCGAGCCGTCGCCGGTGGATATACCGGAAACTATGTACCAGGTGCCTACGTCTTCGTAAGCGTAGTCGTTGCCGCTGTGCGTCATTCTGAACGCCGCCGAGGCCGCGCCCGATCTACCCTTACGAACGGCGTAATCGAGCGAGTAAACGCCCGTGGCGCCGCTTTCTTCTATAAACAGACTTATGCAGTTGCCCGTCGTACGAATGGCTCCGTTTTCTTCCACTATGTAATTATTCTTCGCGGGTAAGACGGAAGTATCGAACGTCGCGACGAGGTAAATGTCGCTGTCGCCGACCGATATCGTAGCGGGAACGGGAGTATATATACCCATCATATCGTCGTATTCCCAACCGACGAAGGGGCATTCGTAACCTTCTATCACAACGTATTCGGGAGCGTATTCCGAAAGGTCGACCACGGTGGGTTCGGCAAACGAAAGCCTGTCGTATTCGCCCGTGTCGCCGTAATAGAGATAAAGGTAAGTCACTTTGCGGTATTTGGCGTATAACGTTACGTTTTCGGTGGCGACGAAAGTGCCTTCTAACTTATCGCCTTCGAGATAGTAGTTATCGTACCAACCCAAAAATTCGTAGCCGTACTTGAAAGCTTCGGGAAGTTCCACGCCGTCGCCGTAATCTTTCAAAGCGTCGTGTCTCGTGCCGCCGTTACTGTCGAAAGATACGACGTAGCAGCTGTCTTCCGTCCAAGCCGCGTACAAGGTAGCGTTTGCGGTGGGAAGATACGTTTCGCCGAGCTTATCGCCCGTCAAAGCCGAGTTGTCGTACCAGCCGGCAAAGGTCGCGTGCTCTTTTTCGGGAGAAGGAAGAATTACCGCCTTGCCGTCGGAGATCACGTCTTCGTATTCCGTGCCGCCGTTACTTACGAATTTAACGGTGTAAGTAGTCGCCTGCCATGCCGCGTACAAAGTTACGTCGGCGGTGGGAAGATACGTTTCGCCGAGCTTATCGCCCGTCAAAGCCGAGTTGTCGTACCAGCCCGTAAACTCGTAGCCGTAATTGACGGGGGTGGGCAATCTGACAGGTTGGAGCGCGTTTTCCGTCGTGACCGGCGCGTATTCCGTGCCGCCGTTACTTACGAACGTTACGGTATAGCCTTCGCCGACGGGCGTTTCTTCATCGCCGCCCATCTTACAAGCGGCCAAAGAAAGCGCCGAAAACGCGAGCGTCAGTACGAAAAGGACGGATATCGTTGTTTTAAACAATCTATTTTTCATTTTCATCAGCCTCCTCAATACAGATAATCGCTCGTTAAGGCGACGTTTTTAAAGCTTACGTTCGTGGCGCCGCTTCTTAAGCCCCAGCGCGCACCCTTTAAAGGAGTGGTATCTCTGTAACTCAAAACGAGATCGTTATTAACGTAACATAAGATCTTGCTGCCACGATAAACGACTTTGAGATTGTAATAATCTTCAAAATTGAAACTGTAATTAATGATCTTCAGAACGTACCAGCTGCCGTTGTCCGTCTTTCCGAGATAAGCCGTTCCGTCGCGGCCGAGGAAGTAGAAATAATAACTCGTGCCGTTGCCTTCCCAAAAGCTTACGCTCGACGCGCTGAGTCCGAACACTATGCCGGAATCGGTGTCGTTAGCCGTCTTTACGTCACAGGAAAAAGTGCCGTACGGGAAGGGAGAAGAATTTTCCGTCGAAACCATGAGCGTGTTCGCGGTAGTCGTGGCGTAGTCATAAAGAGCGCCCGTACCTTCGGAAGAGATCATTCCGCCGCTCGCGGCAAACAGCAAGCAAAGGTCTTTGGTGTAAGTGTACTTCGTGCTGTCGTCGATAGCCTCGTCGCCGAGAGTATTGTCCTTATCTTTGTCGATGATCTCCGGCACCCACGAACCTTGATCGACGGGTTGCGACGCCGTGTCTTTGACCGACGGGGCGACGGTGCCCTCCGGTGCCTCCGCTTCACGGGCGATCTCGGGTGAAACGGGATCGGGTGCTGTGGCGCTTCCGCTTTTATTGCATGCCGTCATCGCAAACAGCGACGTAACGAGCACGCAAACGATAAGAAAAGCCGTAAGTCTTGTTTTCATATATCCTCCTTTTTCGGGGCAACCCCCGATTTTTTTATTAAGTTTCCCCCGCCCGCGCTTAAATTATTATTATTTTCGGTCGCTCGCGCGGGCACGCGTGAACTTACATTTCAATTTTACAATCGAAGAAAGCTCTTGTCAATACCCTTTCCGATTTTTTTTGAACTATTTTATTAGCTATTTTTGTTTTTATAGACTATTTTTTTAGTTTACTTATAAGAACGGACGTGATATAATATCGTCAGAATGATTTTATGCGTGCGGATATAAACGATATTTCTTAAACGGTCGTTTCAAACGCACGAAAAGAGGGTTTTATGAGATCGGAAAAGCAGCTGTTTATGAACGAGGCGGGGCGGCTCTCGTTCGACCTTGAAAAAGACAACGATTTTTCTTCGATAATCACCGTTTGCGACGCGCTCGCAAGCCCCGTAAGATTAAATATCGTCAAATATCTGCAATCGCCGCCGCATATAAAGACCGTTCCCGAGCTTGTAAAAGAGCTTAATATCCCCAAAACGACGCTTATGCATCACCTTAAAAAGCTCGAGGACGCGGCGATAATAAAGACCAATTACAAATCGTACAGCCACGGCACGGTGCGCATCGTCACGCGGCACTCAAAAGGCATTGATCTCAACGTCTATTACAACGAGGAGACGGCAAAACAGAAGACGACGAGTTTTTATCAGTCGCTCGGGGTGGGAGAATACGCGTTTTTCAGCGGTGAAAGGAATTTTCTGCACTTTGCCACCGACACCGAACTATTCGGCAGAGAAAACTATTGCTACCTTCCGCAAAGATACAAAGCCCAATTACTGTATTCGCAAAGCGGCAGACTGTCGTACTTTTTCGAGAACGCCGAGGCAAAGCGCCACAAAGTGGTCGGCATTTCGTTTTCGCTCGAGATCTGCTCGGAAGCGCCGTTTTTCAACAACGACTATATCTCCGACATAACCTTCTGGATAAACGGGCGCGAGATAGCCACTTACGTTTCCGAAGGCGATTTCGGCGACCGCCGCGGGCTTTTGAATCCCCCGTGGTGGCCGGACGTAAATACGCAGTACGGTAAGCTCGTCACTATTTCCGTAACGGATCAGGGCGTTTTCTTAAACGGAACGCGCGTTCCGGCAAAAATAAAATCAAGCGACCTTGAATTAAGTTCCGACAACAAGATAACCTTCACCTTCGGCAATAAGGACACCGCCGAACACGTCGGCGGGTTCAACGTCTTCGGCGCGGGATTCGGGGATTATCCGCAGGATATCATAATGACTCTGACCTGCACCGATTGATAAAAAAGACGAAAAATATCATAAAAAGTCGGCCTATAAGTCGATTATCGATAAAAAAGCCCCGCTATCGTAAGCGTTGTCGTTTACGATAGCGGGGTATTTAACTTTCAACTTTTATAAGAAAATCAGCGGGTAACCGCAAATATATTTAATTATTGTTGCTGCCCGACTGAAGTTTCATCGCTATTTCGAGAACGAGCTGGATTATCCTCAATACGGTGACGATAAAGTCCATAACGTAGGCAATTATATAGGTATCGAAGACCTTTTTTATCATATCGCGTTCTTCCGCGGTCATAATGCCCGTTTCGTCTATCATCTTGAGCGCCATATCGTTAGCCTTCTTTTCGACGGGGATATTCAAAACGGTGACCACGAGCCCTGCCGACAGGATAATAAAGCTTATAACGATGGATATGACGGAGAAAGTGCCGATAGTGTCAAATATCAGGAAATCGACGATAATCCCGATAAGTATGACGGGAACGAACATAAACGGCCCGAAAATACCGACTATCTGCATGATATTTCTCGTCTTTGCCATTTTATTGTCCGACTCGCACATTTTGGCGATGCCGACTTTCTGAAGGGCAAGCCCCACGGCGGTAACGGTATCTTTATCGGTTATGTTCCTGCGCAAATACACCGTCTTTTTGGTAATGCTGTAAGAATTGCCGTAAAACCAGGCGCGAATAAACCCCGCCTTTTTTACCTGAACGTAATGTAGCCCGCAGCTGTCGAGCATTTCGCGCGCCATCTGCATGCTCGACTTGCCGGAATCAAGTCTGCGTCTGTTGCTTTTGGAATACCTTACCGCGACCATTATCCACATAACGAGCGCGACGACAGCCATAACGATCACGAGCAGCGAAACGATAAGATACGCTATTGCAAGCCCCGCGTTTACGCCTTCGGCGGTAAAAACGTCCACAAGGCTCTTGATAAACTCACTCATAAATTATCTCCTTTCATTGTTTTGTTTGCAACCGATAATAATTATATCAGATTATCAGAAAATTGACAACTGTTTTTTGCCGTAACGGATAAACGGGCCGCTTTTATATCCGCCGAGCGCCGCACCGAGCATATCGCCCGCATAAATAGTCGGCCTTTCATATTATATAATATATAAGGCGTTTCGACGAAATATCCGTGATACGATTAAAAGCGACCTATAAAGAATAATAACGCCGTTTTAAAGTAAAAACATACCGTCGGCGTCGCAAACGGCGACACCGACGGAAAACGTTGATTTGAATACTCGGCTTTTATTAAGTATCGGTCATTGAGCGGAATTGTAAAACGGAGTATCGGGTTCGCGCCCGTCCTGCTCTTCGGTATCTTCTTCAGAAGAAGAAACGCTTTGATCTTCAGCCGAGCACGACGTATCTTCGCTTGCCGAAAGGTCGCTTTCTGCGATATCCTCGCCAGACGATATTTCGGAAGCGTCCTCCGAGCTTATCTCGGAATAAGACGCGCCCACCAATATAAGGAGAAGATCGTCGCAACCGGAAGTCATACAACAGGTCGCAAGAACGAGGACGAATACGGCGATCGCGGCAAAAAGCCGATCGGTCTTCATATTATTTCTTGGGTGCGGCAGCCTCTTCTACCAAAGCGATAGCGTCTACGCCGATGAACTTCTTGTTTTCGACGAGGCCGTGGCCCGCGGCGCACCGGTCGATAAGTATCTTGGCGTACTTGACGGCTCTACCTGATTTGATCCTCAAAAGGACGGGGACGGGTTCGTACGTCTTTTTGTCTCTCATATCCTTGCAGTGGAACTTGGGATCGGTGTCGTTGATATCCATATTGAGATAGAGTTTCAACGTCTTGCCCGCAACGGACAATTTGACGAACTGCAATCTGCCTTTATTGAACGAGTCGAACTTTTTGGAGATCCTCGCTTTGATCTTTTTGAAACGGAGAGCGTAGTTTTTGAGCTCGTCGTAACGGTCTTGCAGTATCTCGTCGGCAAGCAGCATCTTCTGCGCAAAACTCTTGTTGACGTATTTGGGTTTTGCGACTTCGTCGGCGATCGGGATAACGGGTTCCTCTTCGGGAACGTACGCTTCGGCAGCCTCGGCGGCGGCAATTTCTTCATAAGGCTTAGCGGGTTCTTCTTTAGCTGCGGGTATCTCGCCGAATACGCCTTCGGAAATATCGCCTTCGTAAGCGGCGCCGCCCGCGCCTATCACCTTGATAAGGCCGCGTCTTATAAGTTCGGGCGTGGTCTCATACGGCATATGATAGTCTTCGCGGATAATGTCGCCCTGCTTTAAGCCTAATCCCGCCATCAAAATGGCGATAAGCTCTTTGGCGTACTTTAACGCTCTGGGGCTTCTTATCTTCAGCCCGAACGGAACTTCTTCAAAGCGAGCCGTTAAGCCTGCGTTGAACTGATGGTATTTCGTCGTGGGGTACATATCCTCGTCGAGCGGATCGAGCGCAAGATATAAAATAAGAGTTTTGCCGCGGATAGCTATCTTCGCGCATTTCTTTCTGCCCTTGTTGAACGAATCGTAATTCCAGCTCACCCTTGACTTGACGCCCTTATAGGACAAAAGCTCGTTCTTAAGCTCCGTATAATAGTCCTGATTGGGGTTCTGCGTCTGGATAAGACGAGCCATAAACGACTTGCGGTAACGGATAACGTTTCCGAAAGCGTCGACGGCGACTTCTTCTTCCTCTTCGGAAGACTCTTCCGTTTCGACCACTTCGGCAACTGCCGTTTCCTCTTCGACGGGAGCCGGTTCGTTAACGACTTCTTCCTCGGCGGGCTGACCGGCTTCAGATCCGATGTATCTGTCTACGTACACGATCTGAGTCCTGACAGGAGCTTCGGCAACTACCACTTGACCTTCGCCGTCGACGTCAACTTCTTCGACGAGCGCTAAATAGGTTTTTTCATTCTCGGGCATATTGTACCTCACACAGCTTTATTTTGCTATAAGAATATATGCTCCCACATATATACACATATATTATATAATATAAAACGACAATAATCAAGCGTTATACGAAAATTTTTTTGATTTTTTTTAAAAAGTCTGCCTATAACACCGTTTTTAAGCGTTTTTTTCCTTTTTTTACCTCAATTACCCCGCCTATAAGCCCGTTTTTAAAATGAAAACCCACCTATAGGCCGACTTTTCTCCCGAAAACGATCCTTTGCTTCTCTTTATTTTCTGTTATCCGGGCCGCACTCTCCGACATATCATCACCGCCTGCGGTGCATATCACCACGGCGCAAGCCGTGCATAATTTCAACTCTTTCCATAAATTTTAAGGCCGCCGCTTTTTAGCGACAGCCCCATTAAAACGCAATTATTGATTTTTATCTGCCCATTTCAACGGACGCACCCGCCCGAATTTAAAAAGCTTTTTATTCGTCTTTTTCCTTTGATATCTTCACGATATCGGTCTTCGTTCCCGAATCGTCTTCAAGCCCTAAAAGGTAATCTACGCTGACGTCGAAATATGAAGCGATCATTATCAATTCGTCTAAACTCGGCTCGTTGTACCCCGTTTTCCATTTGGAAAGCTTTTGTTTGGAAATGCCAAGCTCAACGCAAACGTCCTTTTGAAGCTTCCCCTTATTTACGAGAAGTTCTTTCAATCTTACTACAAATAAATTCATTATAATCTATTATGTGTCAACCCCCCTCGGCAAATCGCCGACTCCGATTATATAATATCAAAAATGGGGATTTTATGCTTGACAGTCCCCAAAATGGGGATTATAATAGAGTTATATTGTGTAAATAAAAAATCAATCGCTTACTCAAAAGCCGTTTACTATCATTCAATATAGCGTTGATCGACACTCGTCCCGCCGATTAACGCTTATATTTTATTTGAATCAATTCGTAGAAAAAACTATTAAAAAATTCAAATCTTATATAAATAGGTAATTATTATGTTTTCGAATAATATTGACGATGACAATGTAGCCCCTTTAAATGATGAAGTAAAATCAGATAAAGATCCTGTCTCCGTAAAATGCGATAATTGCGGTTCAAGTGATATAGCGATTATCAGTGATGAATTTGGTGTTTGTCGCCACTGCAGAACAATTATTTCGTTTCCAAAAGATAATATAACAAATGTAATTAACAGTACCGTCAATATTTATTCTGCCGAAGCTCACCCGAATGTAAACGACTATAATGGCGTTTATATGGTAGATAAAACCATTGGCGATAATGCTTTTTTACGTGAATGTTTTATATATCTCGCAGAAAAGGATACCCCGAACGATATTTTTGAAACGACTGAATTCGGAATTGTAAAAAACGATTTTAATCAACTTGCAATGGGGCAATACGATATTAATATCTCATACAGTTGCTCAATAGGAATAGATAAAACTGAACACTATAAAGAAACCGTCCTTAAAAACGGGAAATTAATAGAAATTGACAAAACACGAACCGTTACTCAATGGACCCCGCAATCAGGGAATTATTATAGTCAGCAAATCGCTACGGTTCAACTCGATAATGATGAGAATAACAGCTACTTCTTAAAAAAAGTCGATAGTTATCGGTTTACGTTGGAATATAATAATATTAACAATAACAATTCAGTTAAAGATTACGATAAAAACGCAGGTTATCCTGCGCCATTGCCGCTGACGGAAAAAACTGAAGCAGAATTGATTGATTGCGCCGTATCAAAAGCGTCGGAAGACTGTAAAAAATCTCTAACGGGATTCGATCGACATATAGATAATTTTTCAATATCAAGTAACAATAAATGTCTCAAAATTGCAAGATATGTTGTACCGTCTCACTCAATGAAATTCAAATACAAAGGGAAAACACACGAGTGTAGGGCATTTTCGGCAGGTTTAGGTTTAATTAGTTTAGGCGAAAATGAAATGCAATCCGCAAAAGTCAACGTATATAACAGAGTTATTGACCAAGTATCAGGCTTATCAAAAGCCGCAACAACAATACCTATATTAACAATTTTAATGCGTTCTATAATTGCAGTAGTTTAACGAGCGTAACTATCCCCGACAGCGTGACGAGTATTGGTTATGGTGCGTTCTACGGTTGCAGTGGTTTAACGAGCGTAACTATCGGCAACGGCGTGACGAGTATCGGTGGTTCTGCGTTCTATGATTGCAGTAAATTATCAAGCGTAAAGTTCAGAAACACAAGTGGCTGGTATGTTTCGACTGTTTCTTCGTCAACAAGCGGAACGTATATTGATGTCACAAACACAGCTCAAAACGCAACGTATCTCAAATCAACATACTATAGTTATTATTGGAAACGCTACTAAAAAAATCTTTTCGGCTGGCAAAATCTATGCGAAATCGCCTTGCCCGCCGTTTGATAAAAATCACAAAGGAGAAAAGTATGTCAAAAAAATACATTTATATAATGACAAATGAATCATTCCATGCTTCTAATTGGATAAAGATAGGTTGCACTGATAATGTTGAAAAAAGGCAAAAACAATTAAGCAATACTTCGGTTCCTTTACCTTTTAAGATATATGCAACTTATGAATTGCCTCAAATGGAAGACAACAAAAAACCTGACAAGGCCATACATGATTTAATTCAAACTATTGCACCTAACAGAAAAATAAGCAATAACCGTGAATTTTTTGAATTAGAACCTTGGGAAGCATATGACATATTAACTAATATAGCACAATTGCATAATAGACTTGATAAGTTAAAAAGATATGACGATAATAATTATGGCGCAGAAATAATTGGTTATACTGTTGATGAAAGGAACGAAACCGATTTATTTAAGAAAACCGAGGATTTACATATTCTTTATAGCAAGTTAAAGAACATTATTAAAGAAATTGATCCTAATTTAATGATTAAGCCTAATAAGTTTTATATTGCGTATAAAAAGGTTTCAAAAAATGTTTTTGCTGTTTGGCCGCAATCAAATCGGTTAGAAGTAATATTATATGCTAAATTAGGGCAAATTAATGATGCAACAGGTACTATTTATGATATATCTAATAGACTATGGACATCTTCTCAATATGCTTTTAAATATGATTTTGATACAGACGAAGACACAGTAAAAGAGCTACTTAATCAAACATACTCTTTATTTTCTAATAACTCATAAAAAACAAGCCGAGGGAAGATATCTTTAAAAGATAAGATCTCTCGGCTTAAATTTTGCCTTTAAGCGGCGATTATTTGTTAATTATATTTTTATATTATAGTGGTTATGCGATCATTCGGCTTTGGGGCCGGCGGCGACGAGGGCTTTGCCCGCGGCGTTGGTCGTGTACTTGTTGAAGTTCTTGACGAATCTACCCGCAAGGTCTTTGGCCTTTTCTTCCCAGACGGAAACGTCGGCATAGGTGTCTCTCGGATCGAGTATCTTCGGATCCACGCCGGGAAGAGCCGTCGGAACTTCGAGGTTGAACATAGGTATCTTCTTGGTCGGGGCGGTCTTGATGGAGCCGTTCAAAATGGCGTCGATGATGCCGCGGGTGTCCTTAATGGAGATACGCTTGCCGGAGCCGTTCCAACCGGTGTTGACAAGGTACGCTTTGGCGCCGCTTTTTTTCATCTTTTTGACGAGTTCTTCGGCGTATTTCGTGGGGTGGAGTTCCAAAAACGCCTGCCCGAAGCACGCCGAGAAGGTCGGGGTGGGTTCGGTTATGCCGCGCTCGGTGCCGGCAAGTTTGGCGGTAAAGCCCGAAAGGAAGTAATACTGCGTCTGTTCGGGGGTGAGGATAGATACGGGCGGCAACACGCCGAAAGCGTCGGCGGAAAGGAATATCACGTTATTCGCCGCGGGAGCCGAAGATATCGGGCGGACGATGTTATTTATATGATAAATAGGATAGGAAACGCGGGTGTTTTCGGTAACGCTCTTATCGGCGAAGTCTATCTTGCCGTCCTTATCGAGCGTGACGTTTTCCAAAAGCGCGTTTCTTTTTATGGCGTTGTAGATATCCGGCTCGCTGTCTTTATCGAGGTTGATGACTTTGGCGTAGCAGCCGCCCTCGAAGTTGAACACGCCGTTATCGTCCCAACCGTGTTCGTCGTCGCCGATAAGTAGCCTCTTCGGGTCGGTGGAAAGCGTAGTCTTGCCCGTGCCGGAAAGCCCGAAGAATATCGCCGTGTTCTCGCCGTTCATATCGGTGTTGGCGGAGCAGTGCATGGAAGCTATGCCTTTAAGCGGCAGGTAGTAGTTCATCATCGAGAACATACCCTTTTTCATTTCGCCGCCGTACCAGGTGTTGATGATGACCTGCTCGCGGCTGGTGATATTGAATACGACCGCCGTTTCCGAGTTAAGGCCGAGCTCTTTGTAGTTTTCCACTTTGGCTTTGGACGCGTTGTAAACAACGAAGTCGGGCTCGAAGTTTTTAAGCTCTTCATCGGTAGGAACGATGAACATATTCTTTATAAAGTGCGCCTGCCACGCAACTTCCATTATGAAACGGACTGCCATGCGCGTATCCTTGTTGGCGCCGCAAAACGCGTCCACAACGAACAAACGCTTGCCGGAAAGTTCTTTCTGCGCTATCTCTTTGACAGCCTTCCAGGCTTCCTGCGTGGCGGGGTGATTGTCGTTTTTATATCCTTCGGAAGTCCACCACACGGTGTCCTTGGAGTTTTCGTCGACAACGATGAATTTGTCTTTGGGGGAACGGCCGGTATAGATACCCGTCATAACGTTGACCGCGCCGAGTTCGCTGACCTGACCTACTTCGTAGCCCGTAAGCCCCGGTTTGGTCTCTTCTTCGAAGAGCATTTCGTAAGAGGGGTTATAAACGACCTCTTTAACGTCGGTAATGCCGTACTTTGTGAAATCGATCTTTGACATTTTTTACCTCGTTTATATAATATTATTTTTTTGGTTTATTAAGCGTCATTCGCGTTTTATCGGCCTTTTTTACGCCCTTTCGCCTTTTTTTGCGGCGCAAAACGATAAAAACCCCAAATTCCACCGCTACCATTTTATCACTATTTTTTCAAATAGTAAAACGTTTGCGCGCCCTTAATCCAAGCTTTTGAAATTTTTTTCGTCTTTAAGCCGCAAACGCGTTTCCCCCGCCATAAAAAACGCGGAACGAAAGGCTTTTCGTTCCGCCTTTTGCCCCGCGTTATCGGTCAACTTTTATCGTTATTTTATAAGAACGTTATCCGTTTTTATTATTTTCCCTTTTCCGCTCCTTATCGCGGCGATAAACTCGGCTTCGGAATTAATCTTTTTGTCAAATTCCATACCCGAAAGTTTCTTTTGCGTGAAATGATGAATATCCGTTCCCGCGGTAACCACCTTGCCGTACTTTTCGGCGTAGAACGCGCCGAGGTCGTTGCATAGATCTGTCCGACAGGCGTTATAAACTTCCACGCCCTCCGTTTCGGGATAAAGCCTTATGTGGTCGATATAATCGGCCTCTCTGAAAGGGTGCGCCTGCACGGCAAGAACGCCCTGCTCGCCGCAGTAAATGCAGAACTCCTTCATCGACATACTCATTATCGCCACCCTGTTTTTAAGTTGGAGCTTGTTCCAGCCGTAAACTAAAACGTCCGTTCCGCGGTAAGAGTATTCAAAGCCGAAAAACACCTGCAAGCTATTGCCCGCGACCTTTTTGACATCTTCGTAGCCCTCGAAAAATCTATCGATCTGCTCTTTGTACGGGAGCCTTCTGTCTACCGTCGTGTTGCCGTTTAAAAAATGGTCGGTGATAAAAACGCCGCTGTAACCGTTTTTAACGTACAGCTCGACTATCTGCTCCGCCGTAAGCGACGCGCACGCGCTTATCATTTTGGTATGACAATGAGTTTCGTATTTATACATTCGTTTGCCTCTTAAATTTAGTCTTTGGTAATGAAAATAATGCGATAACAGACTTATAGCCCGACTTTTCAAGTAAACTATAAGATTATAAGCGCGGTCCCCGCCGTGGCGAGTACGATCGACAGCAGAGTTTTTAAGCCTATCTTTTCGCCGAACGGCAAGCCCGCGAGCGTGCCGAATATTATACACCCGCCCGTAATTATGGTCGTTTCCACGCTGACGTCGAGATAATTATAACAAAACGTCTGAATCAGGTCCGCCGAGGCGTGCACCGCGGCGTAAGCAACGCAAACGACTATCGGGATAGCCCAGCTTAAAACAAGCGGCTTTTTAACGATCTCCACCGCGCTTTCCGCGCCCGAAAGCGAGTCGGCATTTTCGTAAAAAGTGCCGTTTATCGACTTATAGCGCCGCATTGCGGTCATAACGGCAAGCATTACGAGCGACGACGCGATGATAAAAATATTGCAGACGGCGTTGAAACTTACTATATCGGCCTTAGGTAGATCGCTCTTTTGGTGCAGCGATAAGAGCATACCCGAAAAGCCGTTCGTGAAAAACGTTATGACGGCAAAAATAACTAGGAGCAAGGAAAACGCCTCGCCCGACTTACCTTTCCCCATCAGAAACACAATGGACGCTATCATAAGAATAAGCGCCGCTATGCGGAAGGCGTTCATCTCGTCGCCGAGAAAGACCACTCCGTAAAAAAACGGCACGAGCATTCCGCCGAGCATCAGTACGAGGGTAAAAACGGCCATGCCCGCCCTTGCCATAAGTTTTACCGAAAAAAATCTGTTGAGCTGAATGGAAACGGAAAAAAGCCCCGCAACAAGCAGCGTAAACCAAGTATATTCGAGCTTGAAACCGTTTAAAATAAGCAGATAAACAAGCGAGGCGGCCGCAACGACGATATTGAATATCAGCATATTGTACACGCCGTCGCCCTTTCTTTTCTGATACATTTTGGTGAAGACGAACTGCACGGAATATAACACCGTCGCAAGCCCCACCAGCAAATAGTATTCCACCATAAACGTCGGGCTTATCTTTTATAATTCTCGTTATACTCGCTCTTGCCGATGAACCCCGTCTGAATGAAATCTTCGGGCGTGGTCTTTATTATGTAATCGATATAATTACACATTACGTCGGCTGTATATTTATAGCCCATGGCGTTGAGATGCCCGCCGCAATAGTAAAAATCTCTGAAAGTCTTGTCGTACACGGGGGCGTATTTTCTTAAGTCGATAACGTACAAAAGCGGGAAGTATTCAGGGAGCTTTCTTAAAAATCCGGCAACGTCGTCGTAAAGCGAAGAGCGCACGTCGCCGTCCCAATCGGAAACGGGAGGCGTAACTACGAATATGCGGCAATTTGGTTCAGTTTCGCGCGCCCTGTCGATTATTTTCGCGTAGCAGCCGACGAAAGTAGCCCGATTTCTGTTTATCATATCCTCCGTCGTGCCGAAACCGCCGTCGTACTCAACTTTGTCGATGATACGCGAAACGTCGTTCACGCCGAGCGCAATAACGTAGGCCTGACAAGCCTTTTCTTTCACAAAGCACTCGTGTTCGTCGCTGAATGAAAGAAACGATTTGGCGGTCAGCCCCCCGCAGGAAAAGTTATAGGCTTTAAAGCCGCACTTTCTCGCCATGAACTGCCCCCAGGAATACTCGTAATAGTCGTGATAGCCGACTACGCCGTTTGTAAACGACTCGTGCTCGCCCGAAGACAAGCTGTCGCCTATAAAGCCGACCGTGCGGAAAATGGCGGTAAAACCGCCGTCGTAAGCCTGATTGTTTACGGGATTTTTATCGGTCATTTTTATACCCTCGATATTCGTCACTGTCAAAAGCCGAAGGCAAACACTTTAATGTCTGCCCTCGGCGTTTATATTTGCTTTTTGGTTTTTATCGTATAGCTCAATAAACGAGGTTGAGTCCGCTTTCCTCGTCGAATATATGCATTACTTCGGGCTTGAAGGTAAACGTAACTTCGCCGCCGCCGTTTATGGCCTCGGCTATGCTCTGCGTTAAGCCTATCACGGGCACGCGGATTATCA
>JAFZXN010000015.1 GCA_017616695.1 Clostridia bacterium
GCCCGACATTATATATTCTATATAATTACTATAATTACGCCGAGAGCGGTAGGTCGGATTGATTTCGACCGTTTAGCCGCTCACGACCACAAGTCCTAACGACTTTTTCTTGTGCTAACAAGAAAAAGTGTTAATAGCCCATATATCATACCGCAACGCGGCATATCATTATATAAAAAACGCCGCTCCCTAAAGGGAACGGCAAAAAGCGTTTTGATCCGTTAAGTTTTAGGCGGTCATTTTTTCTTTGCGAGCTCTATATAGCGGTCGTAACTTTTGACGACGATATCGTCCCAGGTGACGTAAAGGTCGCGGTAAGCGTTTTCGCCGAGCGCGGACAATTTATCTTTATCGAGGACGAATTCTTTTACTCCGTCGGCAAATTTATCGGCGTCGTCGGGAAGGATAAGCCCGTTCACCCCGTGCGTGACGGTGCAGGACGTAACGCTGTTTTCGATAAACGCGCACGGCGTTTTCATAGCCGCCGCCTCTATCTGGATAATGCTCGAAACGTCGTATCTGCTTGGAAATAGCAGCATATCGGCGGAAAGATAATAATCTTCGAGCAGGAATTTATCGTCGATCTTGCCTAAAAGCATACAATCTTTATACACTTTCAATTCCGACAATCTCTTTTCGAGCAATGCTCTGTCCGGCCCGTCGCCGATAAACAGCATTTTGAATTTTACGCCGCGCTCTTTGAGCTTTGAAAGTATCTCGGCGATAAAAAGTATGTTTTTCTGCAGAACGAGTCTTCCGACGAATAGGAATATCTTCTCGTCTTTAATGCCGTAATGCTCCTTTATGTAAGTAACTTTTTGATCGGCGTCGGCAGGATAAACGTAATCGGTGGCGTTGGGGACGAACCGTATCGGGCCGTTATAGCCGTAGCCGATAACGGTCTCCGCGCTCATGCGGTGCATAGTCCACACTTCGTCGGCCCCGTTAAAAGACGCCATAACGTATTTCATCACCCACTTGGTGATAAGTTCGCTTTTCACCGCCTTTTTAACGTCCTTTTTGTATTGGCTGTGGAAGGTCATAACGAACGGCGTGCCGAACTTTTTATGATACTTTAACGCCGCCCGTCCCACGGCGAACGGAGAATGCGCGTGCACTACGTCAAGACGGACTTTTTTCAAAAGCCTTTTGTAATTTGAGTCGCAATCGGGAAATAGCGCGGCGCTGTAGTTGAGGCTTTTAAGATAAACGGCTTTTATTCCTACGACGACGTAATTTCTCTTATAAGTCACCCCGCGGGATTTGGGCGCGAAAACGACTACGTTGCAGTAACTTTGTATCCTGCTTGCGATATTGTCGACCACGCTGACTACGCCGTCCACGCTCGGAAAAAACGCGTCGGTAAATATACCGACGGTGATCTTACCGTTGGTATTGAATTCACCGAGCTTTTTTTCGACTTCGGCATAATACGCCTTTTCGGCAATTTTTGCAGCGTTTTCAGACATAGCGGCTCCGTATAGGATAAATATATACGCGGCGGGATATCCCGCCTCGAAATTTCTTCAATAAATATTGTAACATATAAATTTTAAAAAGCAAACGTTTTTAGCGGCGTTTAGCGATATTATCGGATTTCTTGGTTAAAACTGCGGCGAAGCAACCTTTACGCCGACCTTTTTCGACCGTATCTTTCACGTTTTTTTTACGCAGTTTAAAATTTTACGCCGTTTTCGTTGACGGATACGGGCGTAAGTGGTATAATTGTAAGAAATGTAAGAATATTCTTACCTTTTAGCCGACAACGGCGATTTTAACGCAAATAACCTAAAAGGAGAAGACCTATAATGAAAGGTAAAGTAACGGAAAATAAGTTTATTATCCCCGTCAGAGTCGGCCCGAAAGGGCAGATAACCATTCCCGTCGTATGCCGCAAAATGTTTTCGATAAACGAAGGTGACACTTTGTTTTTTCTCGGCGACAAAGACCGCGGCATCGCGCTTATGAAAAACGACGAACTGTATAAAAATCTCGGAGGTGTTTTCGATGTATGCGATAAAAACTGTCGCCCTGACTAAAAAATATAAAGACCTGACCGCGGTGAACGCGCTCGATCTCACCGTAAAAGACGGCGAATTTTTCTCGCTTCTCGGCGTAAACGGCGCGGGCAAGACCACGACGGTCAAAATGCTTTCCACCCTCACCCGCCCCACGAGCGGCGACGCTTTCGTGTACGATAGATCGATAATCACCGAGCCCGACGAGGTGAAAAAACTTATCGATATCTCCATGCAGGAAACGGCTATCGCGAGAAATCTTACCGCCGCCGAAAATATCGCTTTCTATTGCGAACTCAACGGGCTAAAAAAAGACGAAACGCAAAAAATGAAGGAATACCTTTACGACAAATTCGGTCTTAACGCCGTTGCCGACAAAAAAGCCGCAAAACTATCCGGCGGGTGGCAGAGAAAACTGTCGATAGCGCTCGCTCTTATCTCCGAGCCGAAACTGCTGTTTCTCGACGAACCCACGTTAGGGCTCGACGTCATCGCCCGCAGAGAGCTTTGGGGGCTTTTAAGGGCTTTAAAGGGCAAAATTACGGTCGTTCTCACCACCCACTACATGGAGGAAGCCGAGGCACTTTCGGACAAAATAGGCGTAATGTGCGACGGCAGACTGCTGTTTTGCGGCACTAAAGAGCAAATGTACGAACGAACGGGGAAAAGCGACGTTGAAAACGCATTTATTTCCATCGTCGAAACGTATAAAACCAAAGGAGGGCTGTGATATGAAAAATTCCTTTGCCCGCATTGCCGCGCTCACGAAAAGAGGTCTCAAAGAAATATTGCGCGATCCCATAAGCCTTATCTTTATGCTGGCGCTGCCGCTCGTTATGGAAATAACGTTTTATCTGATATTCCACGAAATGACTTCGCAATTCGATATGAAGTACCTCGCCCCCGGGATAGTCGTATTTTCGCAAGCGTTTCTAACGTTATTTACGGGGCTTTTGATAGCGCTCGACCGCTCTACGTCCTTCCTTACCCGCCTTTACGTCACGGGAACGAAGTCCTATCATTTCATTTTCGGATATACGTTTTCGGTGCTTCCGATATGCTTCGTTCAGGCCGTGCTGTTTTTTGCCGTCGGAGCAGTAATAGATCCGTCGATAATATCCGTCGCCTTAATACCCGCGATACTTTTATCGGTCGTAACGTCGCTGCTTTTTATCGGTTTCGGCATACTTTTCGGCTCCGTTTGCAACGAAAAGTCCATCGGCGGCGTTTCGTCGATAATCATTACGGGGCAATCGGTCTTAAGCGCGATGTGGTTCCCGACCGAAGGTATGAGCGGAACGATAATGACGATAATGAACGTTCTCCCCTTCAAAAACGCCACCAACCTTATACAGAATATGATAATCGGCGTTTCCGACGCTTTCAAAGACGTAGTTCTCCCCCTTATAATAGTCTTGGCGTACACTATAGCGGTTTTTACCGCCGCGATACTCATCTTCGGCAAAAAAATGAAAGACAACTGACGCCCGCTTTACCGCACTTTGCGGATATTTCAATGCAAAGATGTGATTATTCCAACGTTAAAAGGACTTGCGAAAAATGCAAGTCCTTTGTTTATTACGAAATATAATAGGTTTTACGAAAAAATCATTTCCTTACCGAAAAGGAGTATTCGGTCTTACTGTAAAGCTTTTCGCCCTTTCTCAGAATGGGGCTTTGCCAATCGGGTTTATGGATAGCGTCGGGGAAAAGTTGCGATTCGAGACAGAAACCCGCATGCTTTGGATAGATCGATTTTCCGTCTACGTCTCTTAACAGATTGCCGTCGTAAAACTGTACGCCGGGCCTATCCGTATAGCAATCCATGACTATTCCCGTTTTGGGAGAATACACCGTGGCGAAATGGCTGCCGCTCAAACAGAAATTATGGTCGTAACCGCCGCCGATCAAAAGGTCTTCGTCGTCGGCACCGATATCTCTTCCGATAGGCTTTGAAACGCGGAAATCGAACGGAGTGCCGTCGACCGGTCTTATCTCGCCCGTGGGTATCTGAAGTTTATCCGTCGGGAGATATCCGTAAGCGTTTATATACAGCTCGTTATCGAGGATAGAACCGTCGCTCTCGCCGTTAAGGTTGAAATAAGTGTGGTTGGTGAGATTGACTATCGTATCGCCGTCGGCCTCGGCAAAATACTCTATCTTAAGCGTGGTACCCGTAACGGTGAACTTGACGGAAAACGTCAGGTTCGCGGGGTAGCCCTCTTCGCCGTCGGGACTGAAAGAGCTCATCGTAACGCTGTTTTCGGCTTCGTTTACCTGCGCGTCGAAAATATGGGTATCGAATCCCTTCTTTCCGCCGTGAACGTGAGCCGCGGTCTTGGTATGATATATAGTATAATGCTTGCCGTTGAGGTCGAAACCGTCGCCGCCGATACGATTGCCGCATCTGCCGACGGTAGAGCCCATATATCCGCCCTTTGAGATAGCGTCTTCGGAATTTTTCATATTGAGCGCCACGTCGACTTTTTTACCGTTCCTGTCGGGAACTATAAGGTCGAGTACGCGCGTTCCGAGCGTGATGATAGAAACGGATATCCCGTCGGTAAGAGTATAACGATATATCTCCTTACCCTGATATACGTCGAATAATTCTTTTTTTATCATTTTTTATATCTCTCAATAAACGAGGTTGAGTCCGCTTTCCTCGTCGAATATATGCATTACTTCGGGCTTGAAGGTAAACGTAACTTCGCCGCCGCCGTTTATGGCCTCGGCTATGCTCTGCGTTAAGCCTATCACGGGCACGCGGATTATCA
>JAFZXN010000016.1 GCA_017616695.1 Clostridia bacterium
AAGTCGTGGTGCCGGTTGTAACGACGGTATATTCCGCGCAACCGCCCTCGACTTCCTTGACCGTCTTGCTGTCTTCGTCCCACGCCATATAGGAAACGGGTTCGGGTTCGGGAACGGTGACGATCATATATCTCGATCTTGCGTAATCGTTGTCGGATTTTTCGATCACGGTAGTGGGATTGGCGCTTGTACCGCCGTAGACAACGTAGCCTTCGGCAACGGTGAGTGCGCCGTTGCTCGAGCCCTCATCGCCTGCGCCGATGCCTGTGCCGCCTTTGCCGCCGTTCGCAGTGATAACGCCGCCGTGAATGTTAACGTTGCCGCCGTTGCCGCCCTTGCCGCCGCCTATACCGGAGGCGTATTTGCCGCCGTTCGCAGTGATAACGCCGCCGTAAATGTTAACGTTGCCGCCGTTGCCGAAATAGCCGCCGCCGATGCCCGCTGCAACAAAGCCGCCGGTCGCGGTGATAACGCCGCCGTAAATTTTAACGTTGCCGCCGTTGCCGCCGCCGGTGTCGCCGTCGCCGCCGCCGATGCCTGCGCCATATTCGCCGCCGTTCACGGTGATAACGCCGCCGTGAATGTTAACGTCGCCGCCGTTGCCTGCATAGCCGCTGCCGATACCCGCTGCGTTTTCGCCGCCGGTCGCAACGATCGCGCCCATATTTTCGCCCGTGCTCTGCGCGTAGACGTTCAGCGTGTTGCCGCTTGAAACCTCAATACCTTCCTCTGCGGTCAGCGTTGCGCCGTCCGAAAGTATAAGGTTTACCGTGCCGTTTACGGTAATGCGGCTCGAGATGGTAACGCTTTCTTCTACAACGTACCAAACTCCGTTTTTCCAAGTCGTGGTGCCGGTTGTAACGACGGTATAATCCGCGCAACCGCCCTCGACTTCCTTGACAGTCTTGCTGCCCTCGTCCCACGCCATATAGGAAACGGGTTCGGTTTCGGGAACGGTGACGATCATATATCTCGATCTTGCGTAATCGTTGTTGGATTTTTCGATCACGGTAGTGGGGTCGGCGCTTGTACCGCCGTAGACAACGTAGCCTTCGGCAACGGTGAGCGTGCCGTGAGCATTGCTGCCCGAACCTGCGCCGATAGCAACTGCGCCTTCGCCTGCGGTCGCGTAAACGTAGCCACCGTAAACGTTAACGTCGCCGCCGTTGCCGATCTCGCCGCCGCCTATACCGGAGGCGGCTTTGCCGCCGTTCGCAGTGACCGTTCCGCCGTAAATGTTAACGTTGCCGCCGGTGTTGTTCTGTCCGCCGCCGATGCCTGCGCCATATTCGCCGCCGTTCGCAGTAATAATGCCGCCGTAAATGTTAACGTTGCCGCCGTCGCCGCTATAGCCGCCGCCTATACCGGAGGCGTCTTCGCCGCCGTTCGCGGTGACCGTTCCGCCGTGAATGTTAACGTTGCCGCCGTTGCCGCTGTCGCCGCCGCCGATGCCTGCGCCACTTTCGCCGCCGTTCGCAGTGATAACGCCGCCGTAAATGTTAACGTCGCCGCCGGCGGCATAGCTGCCGCCGATGCCCGCTGCACCAAAGCTGCCGAACGCGGTGACGATACCGCCGTTTATTGTGATCGTGCCGCCGGCGTCATAGTTGCCGCCGATGCCCGCTGCACCACCGTCGGCGGTCGCAACGATCGCGCCCATGTTTTCGCCTGCGCTCTGCGCGTAGACGTTCAGCGTGTTGCCGCTTGAAACCTCAATACCTTTCTCTGCGGTCAGCGTTGCGCCGTCGCAAAGAATAAGGTTTGCAGTACCGCTTACGTCAATACGGCTCGTGATGGTAACGGTTTCTTCTACAACGTACCAAACTCCGTCTTCCCAAGTCGTGGTGCCGGTTGTAACGACGGTATATTCCGCGCAACCGCCCTCGACTTCCTTGACCGTCTTGCTGTCTTCGTCCCACGCCATATAGGCGATTGAGGAATTCGCGTTCGCCGAAGGCGTAGCATAGCCATACACCTCGATCGATGTGACGCCATCCATTACGATTCGATGCATTTCATAATATTCTTTACACGTAATAACATTCCCCAATTCTGTTTCTTTCTCTACAAAATGAAGCTCAAATGGCGCACTTGAATCTGTGACAATTCTATTTGGATATTGTGTGAATATAACTTTGGTGATAGTGTACCCTTCACAGCCTGAAACTGTCAGAGTGTCAGTATTACTATTCCACCTCCATCCGTTGACTCCAGTATCGTCATTATTATGTGAAACCGTAACAACTCCACTTGTAGTTTCACTGTAGGTTGTTTTACCTGTGGGTGTAATGGTGGTCAGCAGTGTCTCTTCTTGTGCTGCATACGCCGTCAAAGTCGTGGCGGTCACAATGCCGAAAGTCAGCGTTAAGCTGAAGACTATCGCAAGCGCCGCAATTAAAATTGCCTTGTTTGTCATTCGATGTTTCATACTCGAATCTCCTTTCATATTTAATATATATCGTTCAAAGGGGATATCCTCCCCGTTTTTCAGTCATAGCCCCATGCGGCGAAGGGAATGCCCGACGCCGCAACAGGACTATATATAGACTTTAAAGCAACTTATCTTTTCTAAAAAGATATAAGCGTGAGTCAATTATCGAACGTTTTCTTTCCTTTTGCGAAAGATTACGAAAGAGACCGCGATAGCTATAAGCATCAAGCCGATAGCGGGCATCGTGATATTGCCGCCGCAGTTGACGTGATAATGCTTTTCGGTGTTTGCCATTCCCTCAACGAGTTCGAGGTAAGCGTCTTCGGCTGCCATAAGAACGTCGTAGTTATCCACGAGGTCTTTTTCCTTGCCGGAAAGCTCTACGTAAGCGATACGCGCCTCGGAAATCTTCGCCTTGCATTCGGGGGTAAATTCTACCGTGCCGATAGCCGCGATCATTTCTTTGACAGCGTTGACCGCTTCCTGGTCAGGCTCTGCGCTTTCTGCCTCCGCCTTTAAAGCCGCATAAGTGCTTTCCGCGGTAGTCAGCGTTTCGTAGTTATCAACGAGAGCTTTTTGGCCGGCGGTAAGTGCGTCGTAAGCCGCTCTCGCTTCGTCTATCTTGCCCTTGCTCTCGGCGGTGTATTCGACAGTGCCGATAGCCGCGATAAGATCGATAACGTCGTTAACGCTGCTTTCTTCGTGTTCTTCTTCAAAGATAACGGCGTAAGTCGAGAAGTGGTTGGTCGTAAACGTCACCTTGCCGTTTTCAAATGTAGCGTTCATATCGGTCATGGTGCCGTCGTCGGCTATATAGTAGACCTTTGCCACCTTGCCGGCGGGAACTTCCTTTTCAAACGGTATGGAAACGGTAGCTTCGCCGTTTACGAACGTTGCGCCTTCGAGAGTTACTTCGAGAACGAGTTCTGCGTTTTCGACCTTGTCGCTTTCCGCGGAAACTTTTGCCGAAATCGTGACGGCTTCTTCAGCCGCGCCGATATCGGTAACGGCGTCTTCGTCAAAGACGATGACGAGTTCGCCCGCCTTAACTTCGACCGCGCCGCATTCCTCGTTCGCTTGTTTGAACAGGTCTGTCACGTCCTTAGCTTCTTCGGTGATATCTTCTTTGTAAACGATAGTTCCGTCTTCCTCAATAACGGGGATATACGGGAGCGAAGCGACGTCACGAGTCTCCGTTGCGCCACAAACGGTACAGGTGCGGGTTTCTTCGCCTCTGACGCCGATCTGCGGTTCTTTGGTGACTACCCAGTCGCCGTAAGTATGATCGGCGAACGGGAGTTCTTCTATGGCTTCGTAATCACAATGCGAGCAGGTGACTTTAACGTGACCGTGCTCTTTGCAAGTGGAATCGGTAACTTCTTCGATATAGTCGTGACCGAGAGGTGCGCTGGGAACGTCTTCGGGGTTGATGGAGATCTCGCCGTTCTCGTCGATAAACATACGTCCGCATTCGGAGCAGATGTAGTGAGCGATATTGCCGCCCTCTTCGCAGGTAGCGTCTTTTGCTTCCACGAAAGTTATGGTGTGAGTGTGACCGGCCAAAGGAATGTAACGCGATTCTTTTTCGTGGCAGACGGTACATTCTCTTTCTTCGCTGCCTTCTTCGGTGGCGGTCGCCTCTTTGGTGGTCGTCCATTCGCCGAAGGTGTGGCCGAGCGCCGCGATATCGACAACGTCGAGTTCTTCGCCGCAGACCGAGCAAAGAAGGTGCTTGCTGCCCTTTTCGGTACAGGTAGGTTCAAGCGTAATTACCCATTCTTCGGATTCGGTGTGAGCGACGGTTGCGAGTTCTTCGACCTCGACCTCTTCATCGCAGACGGTACATACCTTATGCTTTGCGCCCGTTTCGATACAGGTGGGCTCTTTGGCGATCTGCCATTCGCTTACAGTGTGACCGATAGCATCGATCTCTTCCACTATTTCTTCGCCGCAACCGGAGCAAACCTTGTGCTTACTACCCTTTTCGGTGCAGGTGGGAAGATCCGTGACGATCCAATCGCCAAAGGTGTGTCCGATAGTGTCGATTTCTTCCGATTCGATCTCGTCACAAACCGAGCAAATTCTTTCCCTTCTGCCTTTTTCGGTGCAGGTAGGCTCAACGACAGCTTCCCAATCGCTAAAGGAATGTTCAACCAAGTCGATTTCTTCCGATTCGAGCACTTCGCCACAATGCGTGCAATATTTGACTTTGAAACCATTTTCGGTGCAGGTGGGCTCTTTGGTGATCGACCAATCGCCTGCCTCGTGACCGAGCGCGTCGACGTGATCGGTTTCGTAATTCTCGCCGCAGTGCAAGCACTTATAAACGGTGTAACCGCCTTCCGTGCAGGTTGCCTCTACGGTCTCGATCAATTCACCCGCCTCGTGACCGACAGCGTCAACGAAATCTTTTTGGAAGGTTTCGCCACAATGCGAGCACTTATATACGGAGTAGCCCTGTTCCATGCAGGTAGGATCTACGGTTTCTACAAATTCGCTTGCGTCGTGTCCGAGTGCGTCAACATAGTCTTTATTGAAGTTTTCGCCACAATGCGAGCACTTATATACGGTGTAGCCCTGTTCGGTGCAAGTGGGATCAACGGTCTCGACCACTTCGTCGGCGTCGTGACCGAGCGCCGCAATTTCTTTATATGTCGTGTAGTCGCAACGCGAGCAGGTGTCGTAAGCCTTGTAGCCGGCTTCGGTACAAGTTGCTTCCTTACCGTCGTGACGGACAAGGTCGTGACCGAGCGCCGCGATAACGATGGATTGATATTCGACAGGCTCTTGCCCGTTGGCGTCGGCAAAATATCTGCCGCATTCTTTACAGAGATAATGAGCGACGTTGCCGTCTTCCGTACACGTAGGCTCTTTTGCTTCGACGAATTCCAAAGTGGTATCGTCGTGAGCGTGAGCAGCGACTTCTTCGAAGGTGGCGATGACAGTGACTGCATTTGCGGGCATCGTGAACTCATAAACTTTGCCCGGAGTGACCGTCGTCAACGTGTAGGTGGTTGCCAGAGCGTATTGGCTTACGCCCGTGCAAACAAGGATATCTTCGTGTCCCCAATCGGTGCCGTCCACGAAAACGGTGGTGATATAGCCGTTCTCAACGTGGAATTCCATTACAAGAGTATGACCCCAATCGGCATCGTAGCTGGACACAATATAAATACCTTCGTCGGCTCTATCCGTATTAAAGGTTATTTGCCCGTTCACAGGTAAAGAACTCTGCCAACTATAACCTGCGTAAAATAGGAACAATTTTCCGTTACCGTCTGTTGCTACGCAAATGTAGTCACCGTTGCCTACCTCGTATTTGGCTCTACCCGTAAGAGCGATCAGATCGTCAACGCTGTTGATGGCGTTAATCGTTCCGCTCTTGAGGGTGATCTCGCTGAGTTTATAACCCGCTTCGGGAAGGATGGTGATGGTAACCGTCTTTTCGGCTGCCGATTGATCTTTAACTTCAACGGTGCCGTTGGCCGTTTCTTCCACGTTGATCGCGTAAGTGGGACCGTCGCCACCGATGATCGCATAACGCTTAGTGTGGATCGACGAAAGAGCCGTCGTCTTTATCAACGAATCGTCATCGTCTCCGACGAACACCATTATTTCTCCACGAATGATGAGCGTGCCATGGTCGGAATAACCATTACTATTATAGTCATAGCCGCTACCTATAGCAACGCCCCTGTTCTCACCACCTATTGCGGTAACGATACCGCCGTTAATGGTAATGGTGCCGCCTTTGCCGGCAGGTCCATCGGACCATGTATTAAAATCGAGTACTCCGCCCGAACCGCCGATACCGGCACCGACGTCCGTTCCGATAGCCGTGATATTGCCGCCGTTGATGGTAACGGTGCCGCAATCGGCAGATGTTTTTTCTCTGCCTAAACTGACGCGGGGCATAGCGCCTATACCTGCGCTACCCATTTCGCCATAAGCCCTCAATTTGCCCATCTCGTCGCCGATAGATTGCGCGTAGATAGTCAGAGAGTTAGCGCCTTCAACGCAAATACCCATATTTGCGTTGAGACGGGATCCGTCGGTAAGAATAAGGTGAACGTCGCCCATTACGAATAAGGGATCGACCAATTCTACAGTGCCGAACACGACGCACCATACGGGGGTCTTTCCGGCATCAGTGAACATATTTGCTGGCGTTCCGTCTGATAATACCGCGGTTTCGGGTGAAATAATGATGTAGGAATCGCAAACGCGTTCTACGAATTCGCCCGTTTCTTCGTCATAATCAAGATAGGATACGGGGGCCGGCTTGGTCACCGTTACGACACATTGCTCGACAAGGTCGTCTGCAGTATCCTCGGTGCCGTTGGTCGCGGTTACGGTTATTATAGCCGTGCCTTCGCCGACAGCCGTTATAACGCCGTTATTTACGGTTGCAACGCTCTCGTCGCTCGACGACCAGACAACGGTTTGGTTTGCGTCATCCGGCGTAACGGTAGCGATAATGTAACCTTTGCCACCGCCGATAAGCAAGTCTAACTCATGTTGATTGATCGTTAATCCGGAAACATCGGGCATAACGTAATCGGGATCGGCTACGAGCGAAACATAAGAATAATTAGGATTTTCGGGGAAATCGAATACCTGTTCGGCAGTATCCGCGCCGTCATAACTCGCGTACACAAACATACCAACGAGTCTGATTCTGCTTCCGGCAGTGTCGATAGCCTCAGCGCCGTTGTTGCCAATGGCTTCGAGGTTGCCGTTGTAAACGTTTAAAATAAGTCCTTCAGGTCCTTCAGGCCTTCCGATGCCCGATGCGTCTTCGCCGCCGACAGCCTTGACGATACCGCCGTAAACGTTGACGGTTTCGACGTAAATAGCTGCATTGTAGTCACTACCGGTAGCGAAGATATTGCCGCCGTGGATGTTAAGCTCATTAAAGCCGTAATCTCCGCCGATAGCATGACCCCAATCGCTGCGTACGATCAGTTTACCCATTTTGTCGGGATCATTGCTTTGCGCGTATATGGAGAGGGTTGCACCGGGCTCAATTTCGATACCGTTGCCAAAGGTCACCGTCACGCCGTCTTTGAGAATCAGATTGATATTAGCCTGCAACCGAATATTGTCGTTGAACGTGACGTCCATATCCGCATAATACCAAAATTCATTACCGCTTTGCCAATTGCCCAAAGCCGTCAGATCGGATTCAACATATTCGAATTTATCAAGTGCTTTTTCAGTATATGTTCTTGTATTTACGTCGAAAACGAGATATTTGACAACGTCCAGAGCGGGATCGTAGTCGGGATCGGACGTAATTGATACGTATTTATAATCGCGATTGCCGGGGAAGTCGGTCACGAGGACTGCGGAAGCTTCGTCCTCACCTGCGTATACCAGCGTGCCTTTCATTCTGATACTGCCGCCGGAAATCGCAACGTTGTTGTTGCTTTGTGCGATCAGGGTACCGCCGTTGACTTGGATCTTGCTGTTCTGGATACCCATAAAATTTTTGGAACCGATGGCTGTTACAACGCCGCCGTTCACTACGAGGGCGGGACCGGGATCAGTGTCATACCAACTCTCAGGGCCGATACCTGCGGTGCCATCGTTATATTCATAGTTGCTACCCGTCGCGGTGACGATGCCGCCGTTAACGGTGATAGTGCCACTGCCCGATAATCCGGGCGCATAGTAATTACCATTTGCGATAAGTTTGCCCATCGTCGCAACGTCTGTCGATTGTGTGCAAATAATCAGTTTGCTGCTACCTTCCCAACTGTTGTTGAGATAGATACCGTTGCTTGCGGTAACCGTCACGCCGTCTTTGATGATAAGGAACACGTAACCGTTCACGTTGAGACGACCGTCGTACTCTCCTACGATCGTGCAATCTTCTTCTGCGTAATACCATACGGGATTGTTGTAATCGGCTGACCAGCTATCATTAGAGCCCAAGTAATGAACGTCTGACGTGAGCATTCTGTACATGGTGGTAGTTTTTTCCACGTAGGTACGAGTTCCTGCGTCATATTCGAAGTATTTGACTTGGGGTTTCTCATCCACCGTCACGGTGCATTCGGCGAAATAATCGTCCGAAGTGTCGGAGGTGCCGTTGGTCGCGGTGGCCTTTATGACGGCAGTGCCTTTCTTCAAAGGCGTTACCGCGCCGTTTTTATCGACTTTTGCCACGCTCGGATCGCTGGAAGTCCATACGATATTGTGACGCGATTCGATCGGGCTGACGGTTGCGTGCAGCGTAACGGCTTCATTTCCCGCAAACAGTTCCAAGGAGGATTGATCCAGCGTCACGCCCGTGACGTCGAGTATAGCTGTCACGCGAACGGTGGCAGAACGAAGGGCGTACTGGTAATCATTCCACACGGGACCGGAATCCGAACCGATCGCAACGAGCCCTTCCCCTATGGTCAGGGAGAATTCTCTGCTGCGGTCGGCAACGCTTCTGCCGCCGCCGCCGATGCCTCTGCCTATCTCGTAGTCTTCGACGTTTTCGGCTTTGCTTTGCGCGATAACTTCACCGCCGTTGATGGTGATGTTGCCGCCGTGGCCGCCCCAGTTCATATCGTCGCAACCCGCGCCGCCGATACCCGCGGAGGACTTGTCGCCGGTAGCCGTTACGACGCCGCCGTTAATAGTAATCGTACCTGCGTCACCGGCGCTGCCGCTGCCGCCGATACCCGCGCCATAGCCTGCGCCGGTAGCCGTAACGGTACCGCCGTTGATGGTAAGGCTGCTGTTGCTGTCTACACCGATACCCGCGCCGTTGTTGACACCGGTCGCCGTGATGATACCGCTGTGGATTGTAATGTTTTTGCCGGTGATGCCGGCGCCATAGCCTGCGCCGGTAGACGTAACGGTACCGCCGTGGATGGTAATTGTGCCTCCGCTGATACCCGCGCAGGTCAATTTGCCCATCGTAGCCTCGTCATTGGATTGTACGTAAATAGTCAAACTGCTGTCCCCATTGAGGTAGAAATTGCCTGCAGTCAAAGTAACGTTATTGCAAATAATGAGGCGGACGTCGCCTACTACAGTGACGTAGCCAATATTTGCATCGGTTTTTGCAACGTACCAGGATGTTTGACCGTTCTCACCCCAAGTGTATGTGTTGGAAACAACCGCATATAGCGTGCATTCCGCGGTGTCGAAAGTCTTTTCGTCCGCATTATATGTGAGATACGGTACCGTTTCGGGCAGTTCCACCGTCACGGTGCAAGTGGTGCTGACGTCGTCGTCGGGATCCGGCGCATAATTGGTTGCGGTGACCGTAATGATCGCAGTTCCTTTTTGGAGAGGCGTTACGACGCCGTTTTGACCTACTTTCGCAACCGAAGGATCGCTGGACGACCAGACTATATTATTATAGGATACCTCCGTCGGAGTCAAAGTCGCGGTCAATTGTGCCGACGCGCCCTTCGCTATCAACGACAGCGACGTTTCGTTCAGCGTCACGTCAGTGACGGAAATCTTGCTGACGGTCACCGTGCAGGTAGCGACGGTGTCATCGTTGGGATTATCTATATCGTTTGTCGCAGTAACGGTGATCGTGACCGTGCCGCCCCAAATAGGTCTTATCACACCTTTTTGATCGACCGTCGCGATGGAAGGATCGCTCGAACTCCACACCACCGATTTATCCGTCGCGTCGTTATTCGTAAGCGTATACGTCAGTTTTGCGCTGTCGCGGTTTGCTTCCAGTTCAAGCGTCGTTTTGTCGAGTGTGATCTCGGTGCAAGCGAAGTAAACGGTAACGGCACAGGTCGCGATCGAGTCATCCGAAGTATCTTCCGTGCCGTTGGTCGCCGTGACGGTAATGTTGACCGTGCGCGGTGCGTCGGAATGGACAAATCCGGGTTTTACAACGCCGTTTTGATCGACGGTCGCGACGGAAGGATCGCTCGAACTCCACACGACCGTTTTGACCGATGCGTCTTCGTTCGTGATTGTATGATTAAGTTTTGCAGAAGGTCCGTTAACTCTTAATTCAAGGGTAGATTGATCGATCTCCACTTTGGCATTAACGAATATGACATTAACGGTACACGTAGTCGAATGGTCGTCCGCGGTCGTTTCCGTGCCGTTGGTTGCAGTGATCGTAATGACCGCTGTGCCTGCACTGACGGGGCTTACAACGCCGTTTTTATCAACCGTCGCAACGGAAGGATCGCTGGAAGAAAACTTCAACCACTGTTGCGTATTATAAGAAGCGTTTGCAGGCGCAAAAGTTGCGCTAATCGTTTCAGAAGGCCCGTTCACCTTTAATTCAATCGAAGCGGGCGCGGGGCTGATGCCCGTCACGGGAACTGCATCGAAGTTCTCGAAATAGACGTATCTGCTCGGATCTCTGACCGGCGTGGTGCCGTTTGCCAGGATGACCATATAATCGGCGGAGATCAGCGTACCGTTGAGCGAGCTAGCCCTGCTGTCGCCACTTGCCCTGACCTTGCCTCCGTTGAGCGTGATTGTGCCGCACAAAGCGTGACCGTAGTGATCGGTGTGTGCGTAAACGTCGCCATCGTTGATCGTGACCTTGCCTGCAAGTCCGCCGCCAAATCTGCCACCCGTTGCGTCTATCGTAGCGCCGTTGATGATGACAGATCCGCTGCCGCCGATCGCGTTATCGTAACCGATTTGCCACGACTCAAACCTGTGTCCGCTTATTATTTTTCCCGTATTGTCTTTGCGGGCGGATTGAGAGTAGATAGTCAAACTATTATTGCCGTCTACGGTAATGCCTGCCTTGCAATTTATCGTCACGCCGTCCATAATGATCAATCTGACGTCGCCGACAACGTTGGCACGACCAACGTCTTTGTCGCTTTTTGCAACGTACCAGATCGTCCTTCCCGCTTCGCCCCAACTATCTCCGATGTAAGCAAGATTGTAGTATAACGGGCAAGTCTTTTCGCCAAGGTAAGTTCCGTTTTCGCTATAATCGCGATATTTTACAGCCGTAGGATATTTGACGGTCACGACGCAGGTCGCCGATTTATCGTCCTCGGTCGTTTCCGTACCGTTGGTAGCCGTGACGGTGATCGTTGCCGTACCGGGAGTATGAGGTGTTATCAAACCGTTTTGATCGACCGACGCGATAGAAGGATCGCTGGACGTCCAGTAGACAAAACGCGCGTCGTCATACGTAGTGTTTGACGGCAAAAACCCCGGGAAGTTCAGTTGCTCCGAAGCGTCGCCCGCGGTCAGCGTTGTCGCAGACTTGAGCGTAAGTCCCGCCACGTCGACCTTCGTGCGTATATAAGCGCACGTCTGTCCGCCGTAACCGCCTACAACGACCATAGTTGTTCTACTTCCGCCCGCTTTGATTTTAAGGTCTTCCGAAATTTTGACCGTGCCGCCGAAAGCGTGCGAATCCTTGTGATTCGGCGTAGCGTAAGCCGTAACTTCGCCGCCGTTGATCGTGATGTTAGACCAACCCCATCTGGGCGCGCAGCCGATCGCGTAACCCCAGTCTTCATAAGGGATATCCGCATAGACCTTACCGCCGTTGACGATAATGGTGGAGTTGATGCCACCGATGCCCTCGGGATCGCCGAGACCCGCGTGAATATTGCCGTAACGGGCGTGGCCCGTGACTTCGCCGCCGTTGACGATCAGTTTGCCTCCGTGCTGGCAGCTGATGCCGATATCGTTTCTGCCCGCCTGACCGGTGACGCGGCAGCCGTTGACGGTCAGCGTCGCGCCGTCGGCGTCAATGCCCGGGTTGCCTGGGTTCCAGCCGGGATAGGCTCCTTCACCGGTGGTGCCGTTGGCGTAAAGTTCGCCCATGTTGCTACCCGTGGATTGAGCATAGATAGTCAAAGAAGCGCCGCTTGCCAGTTTGATACCGTGCGAGTCAACAGATAGTTTGACACCGTCTTTAATGATAAGATGCACGTCGCCGAGAACGTCGACTTGCGGTTCCAAATTACTTCCGGTATACCACTGTTTGAAGAGCGATTGATTGCTTTCCACCACGTACCAACGCGTAAAGCCCTCGGTACCCCAAGTCCGCTGTGTGGTAAGCGGTTGATAAGCCGTACACTTCGCCGTGGTGAAGGTGCCGGTCTCTTCATTATATTTAAGGTAAGATACCGCAGTCGGGTTGACGACTTTGACGGTGTAGGTCGCCTTCTTGTCGTCGGACGTACTTGTCGTTCCGTTGGTCGCAGTCGCCGTGATGGTCGTCGTACCTGCACCCACGGGTTGCACGTAACCGTTTGCATTCACCGTGGCGACGCTCTCGTTGCTCGAAGACCAGGTGATATAACGAAGCTCGTTATACGAAGCGTTGTTCGGCGCAACGGTGGGCAGGTATCTGATGACGTCGCCGCCGTTATTCACGTTGACAGAGGAATTACTAAACGACAAGCCCGATACGTTGACCTTTTTGGAGATCATAGCGTATCTGTGGCCGTGGTTGGTTTCGTAATTTTCCACCAAAGACACACTGCCCGAGCTGTCGCCCGCTTTAACGACCATGTTCTTGCCGAGGGTGACGTTGCCCGCAATAGCAGTGCTTGTGAGACCGTAAACGGTGGTCTTACCGCCGTAGATCTCGGTGGCGCAAGTGACGGCGGGGCTACCGGACGCCGTCCTTTGCACGTCCAGCCAACCGCTCCTGACGATGAGAGTTCCTTCGCCGTCTACCGTAGTGTTATACGGGTCGGTAACGCGCATTTTACCCATATTGTCGCCGGTGGTCTGACCGTAGATGGTCAGGGTGCTGCCCGCCGGAATATGTACGGGATTGTACTGATGCAGCGTCGCCCCGTTGACGAGAATTATCTTTACGTCGCCGGAAATGTTGAAATCGTAGTCGATATTCATTTCCACGTTTCCGCTGGCATAGTACCAGCCGCTCGTAAAGGTATTCTTGTTCGAATGCTTGGTGATCTGGTTCGCGCTCGCGGTCTTCGTAGAGCCGTTCTCGTCTATGTACGAGATATTACTCGCCGCTTCGACTTTGAGCGTGTCCGTTCTTGCGGGATTGAACGCGAACGTCATCGCCAACGCGAAGACTATCGCAAGCGCCGCAATAAAAAGTGTTTTTCTTGCCGTTCGATTTGTCATTATCGAACCTCCTTAAAAATTATTTTTGACATAAAAAAACAGCGCTACCCGTATTACGGCATAAAATGCCGTAAAAGTAACGCTTGTTATCGCCCGTTAAATCGTTATACGCAAAAAAAGCGGTATTATGCCGTCTGTCTGTCTGTCTGTCTGTCTGTTAAGATTGTCGCAAACGTCATAATGGTTGTCAAGCCTTTTTAAGTAAATAATCGTCTTAAACGTGAATATTATACTATAATATTTTCATAATGTCAAATAGTTTTTTTTAAAACGTAACGGATTTTTTAAAATATTCGACGGCGTTATTGTAGCAAATATCCTGAACTATTTTGCCGACCGACTCGATATCGTCGGGGTACTCGCCGTTTTCGATAAGTTTTCCGAACTCGTTACAAAGTATCCTTCTGAAATACTCGTGTCTCGAATAGGAAAGAAGGCTCCTCGTATCGGTCAGCGTTCCTATATACTTACCGATCAAAGCCACGGAAGACAGCTCCCTTAACTGATTTTCAATGCCGAATTTATGATTATTGAACCACCAACCGCTGCCGAACTGTATCTTGCCCGATACGCCTTCCTGCTGAAAACAGTTGATAAGAGTGGACAAAACGGCGTTTTCGCTCGGATCGACGCAATATAAAATAGTTTTAGGAAGCTCGTCGGTCTCGTCGAGCGTTTTTAGTATTGCCGCAAGTTTGGCGGCAAACGCACCGTCGCCGACGCAATCGAAGCCCGTATCGGCGCCTACGTTTTTCAAAGCCCTGACAGAATTGTTTCTCAACGCGCCGACGTGATATTGCTGCGCCCAACCGTATTTTTTGTACAGCCTGCCAAGATACAAAAGGATATACGTTTTGTATTTGGCAACGTCGGTTTCGGACAGCTTCTTGCCGCGCAAAGCCTTTTTGAATATCTTTTCGACTTCGGCTCTTGTCGCCGGCTCGTAAAACACGACGTCGAGCGAATGGTCGGAAATAACGCAGCCGACCGAATCGAAAAATTCCGCGCGTTTATCGAGCGCCGTTTCGAGGCCTTCGAGAGTTTCTATCTTATTTTCGGCAACGGCCTCGAGCTGTTTGAGCCACGGCAGGAAACCGTCGAGTTCGATATTGACGCACTTATCGGGCTTGAACGACGGCAAAACGGCAAATTTCATCGTTTTATCCGCGCGCAGCTTAACGTGCCATTCCAAAGAATCGACGGGATCGTCAGTCGTAGAAAGGGTGCGGACGTTGCTCATTTCGATAAGCTTTCTCGCCGTAAGGTTATCGAGCTTCGAGTCGGCGGCGGCGTAGATGCGTTTGGCGCTTAAAGGCGAAAGCGTTTCGGTTATGCCGAAATACCTTTTAAGTTCGAGGTGCGTCCAGTGATAGAGCGGATTGCCTATCGCATACGGCATCACCTCGGCGAATTTAAGAAACTTTTCTTCGTCGCTTCCGTTGCCCGTTATATACTCTTCCTGTATGCCGCACTGCCGCATAACGCGCCACTTGTAATGGTCGCCGAAATGCCCGTCGACGAGCATGAGTTGCGTTACGGAAGCGTAGCGCCTGTTCTCGTAGACGTCTTTGGGATCGACGTGGCTGAAATAATCGAATACGGGCATATTCTCCGCGTAATCGTGATAGAGTTTAGCTGCGGTACGATTTTCAAGAAGAAAATCTTCGTCGAGAAATTTTTTCATCTTTTAATGATCCTCAAAATTATAAAAGCGTTAAAATACTTATAACGTATCGTCAGTTTTCGCCGCGCCCGCCGTAAAAATATACCGGCTCCCATTCGTCGTGCGAGTGCAAGGAAACGTTGCGCGTTTTGAAATGCCTTCCGACAAAGCTTACGTCGTTCATTTTTATCCCCGTACGGTTTGGCTCTGATACGGTCTCGTCGGCAAAAAAACGTACTTCGACCGTAAACGTCTTTTTTTATTATAACACAAAAAATCCGTTTTGTGAATATTCTTTTGAAGAATAATGGCAAAAACGTCGTGATTTTTTGTTTTAACGGTCTTGAATCGTACAAAAATGCCAAAATCGGGGATATTTATCGAGATAACAGCGCTTAAAACGGCAGTCGATTGTCACAACAGATTTTTTTCGATAAAATCGGCAAGCCCGTCTTCGTCGCAGGATAAGGCCACGACGTCGCATTTTTCTTTTACCGCCGTTTCGGCGTTACCCATGGCGACGGACAGCCCCGCGTATTCGAGCATCGGAAGATCGTTGTAGCCGTCGCCCGCGGCAATTATTTCTTCACGAGAGATATTCAGGCGCTTACCTATCGTTTCAAGCGCGGTCGCCTTGGAACAGTTCACGCTGACGAATTCGAGAAAATCCTTTCTCGACGGATACACGCTCACCTTGTCACCCAAAAGCTCTTTCATTTCAAAAAAGTATTCAGGAGTCGAAACGGGATCGTCGTACCAGACTATCTTGGTGATATTTTGCCCGTTTTCAACGACCTTTTTAAGGTCTTTTATTATTATCGGCTCGACGCGCGACACCGACTTATAAAACGCCGACTTTTCGTTTTCGGTCTCCGCATAAAGGCGGTTATCCGACCAGCAGATCATCGTGGAATCACGCTTATGCCCTTCGTCTATTATCCTTATAGCAATATCGTCCTCTATATCCGAAGAATAAAGCTTTTCGCCGCGATGCATGACCAGCGCGCCGTTGAATAAAACGAACGGCATATCGCTAATATCGAGCGCGGAAACGAACGTAGCTATACCCTGAAGCGGCCTGCCGGTAGAGAGCGTAAATATGTACCCTTTGGCAATAAGAGCCTTTACGGCTTTTACAGTCCTATCGGTAAGCTCGCTTTTGGAATTTAACAGCGTGCCGTCGATATCCGCGGCAAATAGTCTGTATTTCATCGAAACCCTCACGCAAAAAACGATCGCAAAACGGCAAAAAGTCCGCCTATAAGTCGATTATCGACAATTATCCGTTTTGACTGCGGTGCGATCCGCCCGCTTAAATAACGTAATCGTCTTTTATATATAATAACAAATCCGACGGAAAATATCAACGGTTTTTTACCGTATCGGCGTTAAAAGTGCATTGATTTTTATCCGCCCCAAAAAACGCCGCGGGCTTATCGCCCGCGGCAAAACTATCGTCAGATAAGTATGCAGATAAGATTGTTTTTCTTTTCGTTCACGGCTTTGTTTGCGGTGCGTCTTAAACGCTGTTTTACGGTATCGCAAAGGGAAACCGAACGGCCGACGACGTTTTCTTCCAAAATGGCGCTCACGCTTTTGCCGAACACTTCGGTCTCAAGCCCCGCGCCCCCTTCGTTGAGCGTTCCGATAAACTTATCGCATTGTTCCTTGCTCCCCGAAACGACTTCTACGTCTGTATGCACTTTAACGTTTATTATATGCATACTTTCGGCTCCCACGCCGATCTTAACGCAATACTGCCCGTTCTTTTTTACTACGCGCGGCTTTTCGACGGCGCTTAAATCAAACTCGGCGGGAACTATCCCGTACCCCGTTTCGGCGGTACTTTCAAGAGCCGACTTTATGCGGCCGTAACCGTCTTTTGCCGTTTTTGACCTTCTGACGTAATTAAGTAGATCGTACTCGTTCGTAACGGATTCGCCGCACTCGTTTTCAAGCACTTTATAAAAGACGTCCGGGCGCGCCGTAAAGGAAAATTTTACGCTGCCGTTACCCGTATCTATGCTTACGTCGTACGCCTCGTCGAAGTATTCGTTTTTGGAAAAATTGCGTTCTATCGACTTATAGGCGGACATTTTCTTTGCGTCCGACACCGAAGCCGCAACGAGATCGAAGGTTTTTTTAACGATCTCTTCGTCGCCTTTTAACGCCTGAATCCATTTGGGAAGCTCGAAATTGACTACGCGCAAAGGAAACTCTAACAACAGTCTTTCAAATAACCCCGCCAAAGACTTTTCGTCGAGCTTGGTAACGTCGGTAGGAACGACCGCCACTCCGTAAGCTTTTTCAAGCTCTTCGCACTCTTTTTTGACGGACTCATTAGTCGGCTCCGTAGTGTTGAAAACCACGATAAAGGGCTTATTTAAGGCTTTGAGTTCCCCCACCACCCTTTCTTCCGCCTTTTTGTAAGCGGCGCGCTCTATATCTGTAAAGCTCCCGTCGGCGGTTATCACGAAACCTATCGTCGAGTGTTCGGAAATGACTTTCTTCGTGCCGTATTCGGAAGCTTTTTCAAAGGTCATCTCTTCTTCCTGCCACGGCGTTTTGACGAGCCTCGGTCTGCCGTCCTCTTCAAGCCCCACGGCGCCGTCTATCATATACCCCACGCTGTCGATAAGTCTTACGCGCGCCTGCGCTTTATCGAGTTTGACCGTCACTGCCTCTCCGGGAACGAATTTCGGCTCGGTGGTCATTACCGTTTTACCCGCCGCCGATTGCGGCAATTCGTCGCTTGCTATCTGCTTTTTGCTCTTGCCCGTTATGTTTGGGATAACGAGTTTTTCCATAAATTTGTTTACAAAAGTCGACTTGCCGCTTCTGACGGGGCCGACGACTCCGATAAGTACGTCGCCGCCCGTTCTTTCGGCGATATCGGTATAAACGTCGTTCATATTTCCTCCGAAAAATTCTCTCTGTCGATAATTTATTCCGCAAAAGGACTTTTTATGAATAACGGCGCTTTTTGTTTGACAAATATTTTCGTTAGGTTTATATTAAGGTATATCGAATGAATAACTTGATGGTTCGGGGTGCCGACTGCGTAAAATATCTGCGGTCGTTGAGCTGAGATGATACCCGCATAACCTATCGGGACAATGCCCGAAGGGGAAACCGCCGCGTTTCGCTTTTTTGCGATACGATCGGCAATTTTGCGGCTTTATCGGCTTTCACTCCGAAAAGGAGTGTTTTTTTATGTTCTCACTTCTTACAGAAGAAGTCGCGAGCGCGTACCTTTTCGACGCGTTGTTGCCCGTAGCAAAATGGGTGGCGATCGTAGCTCTTGTTACGGCGGTCTCAGCCTCCGTTATAGTGTTTTTCGTCAAAAGACCGCTGTTTATAACTTTCGTAAAAAATTGCGCGTTCGCTTTGACGATTTTTGCGGCGGCTTTCGGAGCTACCCTTCTTATCGCGGCGATATCAAAGCAATACGACGCGGCGTACCTTGCGGAAAATTACGTCGATACCGACATTATTTATTACGTATTTATCCCTTCGACGGTAACGCTCGTAACTTTGCTTGCCTTTGCGGTTGCTTTATTCGTCCTTGCGAAACGCCGTTCTCCTTTGACGGGCGCAGTCGCAAAAATATGCGTGGCGGTCATAGGAACGTTCTTCGTGGCTACCCTTATACTTATCGCCGTTTACTACTTTAAACACATCGACGGCAGCTTTTACACCGCGGAAGGCACCAATTTCAACCAATTGGTCCTGTATTTGGGAGCTATTCTCCTGATCGCCGCGGAAATCTCGGTCGCCGTTCTGACCGATAAGACGCCTTTTACGTTCGACGCAAAGGTCATAGCCCGCGCCGGTATATGCGTGGCGCTTTCTTTCGCGCTCTCCTTCGTGACCATATTCAGACTGCCGCAAGGCGGTATGGTAACGCTCGCGTCCGCGCTTCCCGTAATGCTGTTTGCCTACGCCGAAGGTCCAAAAAAAGGCTTGCTCGTCGGACTCGTGTACGGACTTTTACACAGCATACAGGATCCTTTTATAATCCACCCCGCGCAGTTTTTGCTCGACTATCCGATAGCTTTATCCATGCTCGGGTTTGCCGGGCTGTTCGCAAAAACGAAACTCCCCGTAAGGCTTAAATTCGCTTTGGGCGCCGTTTTATCGGGAACGCTCAGATTTATTTCGCACGTTTTATCGGGCATTTTCGCCTTCGGCGCGTACGCGGGAGACGCCGATCCCGTTCTTTACAGCCTTGGGTATAATTCCTTCGTGTTCGTCGATATCGCGATAGTGGTCGTCGTCGGCGTAATAATGCTTTCGAGTAAAAGTTTCGTAACTTTGATCAAAGGACAGGACGGACCGCAAACGGATAGCGGCGATAACGCTTAACCGCCCGAACGCTATATTATATATCGTAACGCCAAATTATTAATTGATTTACGAAAGGGGGTCGTCGCGCCAAGCGACAGCCCCCTTTTAGCTTTAAATATAATATCAGAATACCAATCCGATAAGCAGCTTTCCGAGTTTTATAAAGAACATTACCGATGGGAAGATAAAGAAGAATCCAACTACCGCCAACGTTAAAACCGCCGCCGCAATAGGCACGACTTTTAGCATTATCCCGTAAATAAATTTCTGCTTTTTGACTACGAAATACGTCAACGCGACTATGAGCGCGCCGAGGGCTGTCCCCACGAGAATAAGCTTGATATACGGCGAATGATATTCTATCTTAACGTCGTTTTCGCCCTTATCTATCTTTACGAGCATAAAGTTCAATACGTTATCGATAAGCTCTGCGTTCTTGCCGTTGACGGTGGCTTTGAATCCGTCTATGGCGACGTAATTCATAAACAGGTAACAATCGTCGCCGTCGGCGGTCACTTTCACGTTGAACGTGTCGCCGCCCGTTATCGTATACGTTGCGGCGCGGGTATTTAAAAGCTTTTGCACGGAGCTTATCTTCATAAGCGGCAGGCAGCGGCCTTTGCAATACTGTCTGATAACGTCTTTATCTATCTTTTTGTCGCCCGTACTTTTAAGATAACAGTAGAAATACGAACCCGAATTCTTTTTGTGATAATTGAAATTGATGAGCGTGTCCTTTTCAAGCTTTTTCATATTGTCGGGATCGCCGCTCGAGGTGCTGTATTTTATCTCGTATTCCGCGGGGAAGTCGTGGAACATATACCACTGCCCTTCGTCCACGGTGTTTATGCGGACGGTGTATACCTCGGTATCCTCGTCGTAAAGGACTTTAGCTTCGGGTATCTCGTACTCGTCGAAAAGCTCTCCGCCGCCCCCGAGGAAACGATACAGCTTGTTCATATTTTGGTAATAATCGCCGTCAAAGACCAGATCGCCGCTTTTAACGTAATAAGCGTTGGGGAAAACGAGCGTATTCAGCCCCGCCGCAAAGTACGACTGCTGGGTATCGGTCAAAGTCACGTTGTAACTTCTGTTCTCGCTGGCGTGAGATTTCTTGTCGTTGTGCAAGAAATAATACTTGTATCCAAGGAGCGCGTCGCCGAAAAACAGCCCGCCCTTCGACTCTATACTGTTGATGCCGTTGCCGCCGTATTTAAAGAACTTGGTCGCGGCAAGGTTGTCTTTATCTATAACCGAAGAAAACACGCTGAAACTCGACGTATGCGTCGTAAAAGGAGCGTCGTTGGTAATGGCGGCGTCGTAGTCCTTAATACGGTAATACTCCGTATAAGTAAGCCCGTGTTCCTCGTCTGCGGCGGCAAAAACGTCGGCGTAATCTCCGCTCGTGAATATCTTTTCGTACTGCTCGTATCTGACGGGGTTGAAGGTGTTACCTTTGACGACGTGGATATTGTAAAACGCCGCCTGCACCGCGCATACGACTATAAGAACGAACGTCAAAGCTTTGATATCGGTAAGCCTCGTCGCGTACAAAACGGCGGCTATTATGACGAGAACGCCAACAACGCCGAATATCGGCGCTATTACTTCGAGCCCGCCGAGCGAATGAGCGAATTTGCTCGAAAACTTATATAGGCCTTCGTCTATCACCTTGTTATTATAGATAACGATAAACGCCACAGCCACCGTTCCGAGCAATAAAAAGCCGAGCGCGGTCAGAACGCTAATGCTCTTTTTGCGAAGTTTCTTTTTCTTAAGCCCGTCCACCGTAAGGCACGCCATATATAAAGCGTAAGCTGCGTTCAAAAAGCCGAAACGGAGCGCGTAACTCATATACGAACCGAAGTTCAAAAGATTGCATACTTCGTCTATAAAGACGGGTAGCATTATAACTACGCCGACCGCAAGGTAAAACCAATCTATCTTGTTTTTGAAACGCGACTTGACGAAATATAATACCGTCAGCATCAGAAACAGCGAGTCGGAAAGTATATACGAAGTTTTCGCGTAAAGATGATCGGCACTCAAGTCTTTATCGAGCTTCTCGAACAGCCCCGTGTTACGCCCCGAACGGATATACGCACGAAGCGCCGGCACCATTATCGGCAACGATAACGCGACCGCTATCACCAACGAAATACACATCTTCGTAATAAGTTCAGACCGCTCGCGCCCGTCTCTTAATATTACCGCGTACGCCATAAGCAGAACGTAGATCATCAAAAGCGCAAAGCACGAGATAGAAAAGCAGGTGTATATCATCAGCGAGTACGCCACGGCGAAATACCTTATGCGCCCTTCATTCACGAGTTTTTTGAACCCGAGTATGACGAACGGCATATAGATAAGAAAATCCACCCAGTTTATATAGGTGTTGGCGACGAACATATACCCGCAATATGCGTACAGCACCGAAAACGTGAGCATAACGTAGTCGGGTATATTCTTGAAAAGCTTTTTCATAAAGAATATCGCCGACAACGCCACGCAGGACAGTTTTATCGGTAATACGAAGCTTATCGCGTAATACACGTTTCCCTTTCCGCACACGAAAAACAGGAACGTGAACGGGCTTACCGCACAGTATGCAAGCGTTCCGAATACGTCCGCTCCGCCGATTATCGCCGTGGAATAAAACAGGCTCGATTTGCCGTCGATAACGTCGTAAAAGTGTTCGAGAAACGGGCATATCTGCGCCAATAAGTCGTAGTTCGACATACTGGTCTTGGAAAAAGGATACACCTTGTACGCGTATAAAACGCCCATAAACAGCGAACAAATGAGTATCGGCGCGGCAAAATACAGCCAATTATCGTCTAAAAACGCCTTTAAACGGTTAAAGCTTTTTCCGCGGCGGAGCGTCCCGAAAGCGCCTTCCGTGCCGTCGGAATTATTCTCCGTACTATCCGCGTTTTCGTCGCCCGTCTCGTTTGGCGCGTCGAGAGCGTCTTCGCCCTCTTTTTCAATGGGGTTCGTAAGCACGAAGTCGTTATCGTCTGCCGCGCTTAAAAAAGCGTTATCGTTATCGACAGACTCTCCCGCGCCGTTGCTTTCGCCCACGCCTTCGCTAACGACGCGTGTGGTTTTGATATTCTCTTTATCGATAGAACGAGCGCACATAATACTCCGTTCACCCCTTTAAAACAGGCTGTTTTCAAGCGGCTTTCCGTTTGATACCGAGGATGCCGTAATTGTTATTTTACCATAAAACCGAACAAAATGCAAGGTTAAATCAAAAATTTATCGCCGCGACCGCTTTTTTAATATCAAAAAGACCGGCTCATCTCAAAACCGGTCCTATTAAACCATTAAATCAGCTTCAGCGTCTTCATCAGTCGGCGCAGCCGACGTCTTCATTAGCGTTAGCTCGCTTGCGGGTACGGCGAAACGTTGTTTTCGACGATTCCCGCGGCGGAGGATCTCTTTTTCGTGTATAACCCGACGAATTCGTCCCAATTATCCAGCAAAGCGGATAAAACGACGGGATCGAACTGTTTACCGTACTCCGCGCTCATTATCTCCTTTGATTTCTCAAGGGAATAAGCTTCCTTGTAGTGGCGTTTGGAAAGCAGTGCGTCTAAAACGTCCGCCACAGCCATGATACGCGCGCAAAGCGGTATATCTTCGCCTTTCAAGCCCTGCGGATAGCCGGTACCGTCGTATCTTTCGTGGTGGCAGTAAGCCATTTGGGTAGCTATATCGAGATACTCGCTGTCCTGAATATCCCCGATTATCTCCGCCATAATGTTTTTGCCGAACACGGTATGCAGTTTGACCTTCTCGAACTCTTCGGGAGTGAGCCGCCCGGGCTTACACAAAATAGCGTCGCTTATCTTTATCTTGCCCACGTCGTGTAATGGCGCGGCCCTTATCGCAAGGTCTGCGTACTTGGGCGTGAGAACTTCCTTGAACTCGCCCTTTTGTTGCAGTTTTTCGGTCAAAAACGAAACGTAATCGGACGTGTTGTGTATATGTTCGCCCGTAACTTCGTCACGACTTTCGATTATAGACGAAAGCGAAAATATTATCTTTTGTTGCGTGTTCTGCTGTTCGCGGCTCAATCTTAAGTTGGTTTCCTGCGATTCGATAAGCTTTTTGGTCTGGCGGTCGATAACGACCGTTATGTGCGTCAAAAGCGGTATAACGCCTATCATTATAAGACAGCGCGGCAACGCGTAAAACAGTTCGAGGTTAAGTACGGGCGTTTCCGTTATGGGCTTAAGAGTCGGGAACTTTTCAATGAAATCGGCAACGGTCGATGTAGTCGTCAGCACCGCGTTCGCGTCGCATAGCCCGTAATTATAGGATAAAGGCGTCGATATGAACACCCCGACCACGTTAATGGCGTACGTTATGAATAAGACCTTTTTACTTCTGTAAAGCGCCGCAAAAATGAGCGGGAATATAAGAACGAGCGTTATGTGATATGTAAGATAAACGTACGTTATGTTTATAGTCAATATCAGCGCCGTCAAAAGAACGTACTTGCCTTCGGGGCGGCTGAAGCCCGCAATACGGAAATATATGCAGACGACGATTATTATCGCTCCGATGAATATCGCGGCTTTCCAAAACAGTTGCGTATCGTTTATGAAAATGCCGAGCAAATTCATTATCCAGATGAAAACGAATATGACCGTTATGAACAATAGCGCTTTCAGGTTCAATTTGTTGGAAACTTCGTCTGTTTTGTAGTACAAAGAGTCTGTCATTTCCGAGCCCTCTCAAACAAAATCGTATTTAAGACACTTTATCCGATCACCGCAGCGTTTTGTTTTTATTACTCGAATTACCCGACGCCAAACGACCGCCGCAAATAATACCGTTACGATATTATATTCAATGTCGGTTTTTACGGTTTTTTAATGAAACCATCTCGTAAAACCGCCATTTTTAGCCGTTTATATAAGCGCCGCATTCTTTAGCCGCCTTATAAAGCGACCTCGCGTTACCTATCGAAACGGCTCACTACTTAAACAGTGTATCACAACTCTCAATAAAAATCAATATTTTGTTAAAAATAAGAAAAATTTTTTTAAAGATTTTCATTGGTAGAGCAAAAAAACGTCATCATTTATCACCGCACCGATTTTCAAGCCCTTTCACCGCAATCTGCGCCTTCCCGCCCGCCGATCGCAAAAATAATTATTGAAATAATTGCCGACGAAAATATATATTTTGTTGCATTTTGCAAAAAAATAAGCTATAATAATACACGTCACGAAAAAAAAACGTTATAATTATAAACGCTCAAAACGATTTTTCGTTAATAGCCAAGAAAAAGAAACTTACGGAAGTGTATCGAAGCGGTCATAACGAGGCGGTCTTGAAAACCGTTTGTCCACCCGGGCACGGGGGTTCGAATCCCTCCACTTCCGCCACGAAAAAGGCGCACCCTATGCGGTGCGCCTTTTTCATGACAAAAGTCAAAGAGGGATTCGAACTGAGGGGTAGTCGCCGACCTAAAAGCCTATATATTACACTATGGTCGGCGACCAAACGCCATAGTATGGCGTAATAGGGTTCCCAAAAAGTTTTTGTTTGCAAAATATTTTTGGGAAGAGGAGCAACCGACTGAACGGTCAAGCGGTTTATGTCAGTAAACCGCTGACAATAAGTCGAGTTGCGACGAGGGCGTGATAGCGAGGTAACGAAAACTATAACGAAGTTGTAATCAAAATCGAAAAATCGATTTTGCAAAGCTTTTATAAAATTATAAACTAAAGCCGAGCGGAGCGAATCCCTCCACTTCCGCCAGAAGGAACTAATACGAACACCGAGAACAATTCGGAGTTCGTATTATTCTTTTATAACGACTACTTCGGCGTAAAAATAGACCGATGAATACCATAAAACATACCGATAGCCGGGCGGAAATGCTCGGCTTTTTCATATATAATTTGAACCTTCTTCCCGTTGTTGTGATCGGAGAATACTTTTTCAATGAAGATGGAATCCCTCCGATTTATTTGCCTTCTCGTTGTGGCTATCGTAGCACGGAGAAAATCGGAAGCCAACAGGAAAAATTATCGCTGAAAGCTTATAAAATACCGAGAGTCGGACTTGATAAAAAGTTCGGCTCTCCTCTTTTGGCGATAGTCACTATCTCGCACAGCGCTCTTGCGTCCACGCCCCAGCTTTCCGGGCATTATTTTTTTATATGATTATCGACTTTTATTTGTTTTCTTGCCGCGCTTTGTTCTCCTTACATAGTTCCGAATTATATGATTTTGCTCGCTTACGCGAGTAAGTTCGCCCCCGACTAAAAGAAAAAAGAAAAAAGCAAAGCCTGAAATCAGCTTTGCTTTTTTATCGTGGTGGAGATAGTCGGGGTCGAACCGGCGACCTCTTGAATGCCATTCAAGCGCTCTACCAACTGAGCTATACCCCCATGGCGTTAACGGCGGTTTTTCAACCGATGCCGTTATATTATATCACTAAAATAGGATAAACGCAAGAATTTTTTAGCGATAAGCGCAATTTTTTCGATAATAATTTTTTACGTCGTATCCGGAACGAAAACGCGGAAGTCGTGAATGCGACTTCCGCGAAATATCACCGGATAAAATTATCAATCGTCGTTTTCGACGGATACCGTAAACTCGGTGACGCGGGTTCCCGCGCACATCGAACGAATACCTATCGAGCCGTTACGGTAATCAGAGCCGAGTTCGTAAACGATGAGCGGATATTTGGAGTTGCCGATAAACACGTACAGTTCCCCTTCTTTCACGACGCAACGGATCTTAATATTACCTGCCGAAAGCCCGACGGAGCCGCTGCCGGCAAGTTTGCCGAGGAAGCCGCCGTGCGAATCGAAACCGAACACCGAAACGACGTATTCGCTTGCCGAAGCCGACCTCTCTATCTGAACGTTGACGGCGGAAATAGAGTCCTGCGCGTCGGCGGGATCGCTTGCGCACAGATAAACGCCCGAATTCAGCACCGAATCGCTGCCGAAAGTTATTCCGAAAGTAACTTCGCAATCGTCTGCGGAAACGTCGTTTAACATAAGCTTGTATTCTTTATCGGCGCTGAAAAGTATTCCGTAATCGGTAAATCTCGCACCGCCGTCGCCACCGTAAAGGGTATATTTAGAGCTGTCGTTAAACTCAAAGTCTATCGGTTCTCCGTCGAACGCGACCGTTTTTGCCGACTCGTAAAACCAGACGCGCATACCGCCGTTATTCCTGTTGCCGCGGGCAAAGAACGGAACGAGCGTCAGCTTAGCGTTCACGGTCGCGCCGTCGATATCCGCCAAAACGCTCCCTTTCAAAACGGTGAGCGGGAATCTTTCCGCCGAAACGCCGTCGGGATAGAAAGCAAACTTCGTCCAATCGTAGACGGGCGTAAATTGCGTATCGCCGTTTATGGTAAAGAAAACGTCTTTAACGAGGTCGCCGCCGCCTGCGACGTTGTCCGTACTTTCCGCGCAGTAGATAAACGGGCCGTACTGAACGGCGACTTGCCCGTTATTATATTTAACTTTTTCCTGACGTAAAAGCTTAACTTCTTTATCGAATATTATTTCTACTTTGTCGCCCGCTTTCCATTTTTTATCAAGCTCGATATAACCGTCGCCGCCGACAGCCGCATTGACTTTGGCTCCGTTTAATAGCAGTTCATAACCGCTCGCCCAGGAAGGCATACGGAGTTTGAGTTTAAACGCACCGTCGCTGTCTATTATAAACGTCGCTTTATTGCCGTCGGGTATATCCGTTCCTTGAATAAGTCGCGCTATAACACCGTTAACGTTAGTTTCCGCCGTGGACGCGACGTATTGATTGACGAATATCGTATCGCTCGATTTGGCGTAAATATACGTCGGAAGATAGGCAAAGACCTTCATAAACATCGGCGGGCAACAGGGTGTTGCACCCGACCAGTTAGGTCTGACGTAGTTGTCGGAAACGAGCGGGTTGGTGTAGTAGAATGCGTCGCCGTGGAGCGAAAGCGAGCCTAAAATGCCGTTATAGAGTTCGAGTTCCATTACGTCGGCGTATTCGGAAGAGCCGAATATCGAGAACATATTGTCGGCAAAATACGCCATACCCGCGGAAGCGCAGGTCTCGCAATAACCGTCCTGCGGGAGAACGTAGCTTCCCGCATAGGCTTCGCCGAGCGACGCGCTCGCGCCCGTTCCGCCCGTGACGTATAATTGAGTGCCGACGATATTATCCCACAAAGTTTTTGCCGAATTAACGAACGAGAAATTACCCGTATAATTACCGATAGCGGCTATCCCGCTGTACCAGAGATTGGCGCGGACGGCGTGGCCCAAAGCCTCGCCCATCTCGTCGTGAGTGCATTGATCCTGCGCGTAAACGCCGTAATTGGTCTTTCCGTAACGGTTTTCGCTGACGCCGCGTTTAGCTATCCAATCGTTGCAGATATCGAGATATTTTCCGTAACGGATATCGAGAACGTAGTATTTGTCGTTTGGCGAAAGCCCCTCGACGCACGAATACGTATCTTCCATTTCCTTGACGAGTTGCGGATTATTCTTGTATAAATCGTACATATCGAGCAAGGTCTCTTCGGCGATCTGGTGCGGAGGAACGACGTCGTAACCGTTCCCGCCGTACATATAGTCGACGACGAATTCCGCAAAACGCGTGGCGACGTACAATAATCTCGTGTCGCCCGTAGCCTTGTACCAACTGACGCCCGCTTCGACGTAGCAACCGAAGTTATAAAGGTCGTGATTCCATATCGAACCGCCCGACGCCTCGTCGAAAACGCTGTTGCTCTTTAAGAGGTTGTAAGTCGAGAAGAAGCCGTCGATGACCTTGCCTTTATAGTCGGTGCCCGTAGTGGTGAGCGCGGCGGCGTAAATCCTGTCAACGTAAGAAGAAAGCCTTTCTTTCAATCTTACCGCGGCGGGAAGCGTTTCGACGCGTTTGGAATTTTCAATAATGAAATTGCCGGCCGCCTGTATCGTGCCCATGATAAGACCTTCACGCCACGGCTCGACGCCCCAATCCCAAGCGCCTGTCTTTTTGCCGATCAGTCTGTTGGCGCCGCTCGGGATAAGTATCTCGCCCGCGTGCGCGCTCAGATTGCCGAGCCACTGCCGTTCGCCTCTTGCCACCCTGTCGAAGTTATCGAAAGAGTGCGAGTATTCGAACATATCGAAAATATAGTTTATGGTATAATCGGAATACTGCCCGATGAGCTTGCTCCAGAAACCGCTGTTGACGGTCACTTCGTTAAGCTGAAGGTCGCGTATCTCGCCGTACGAATATTTCAAACTTTCAATTTTCACTGTATAAACCTCTGTTTTGCCCGTTTTTGCCGAACGGACGGTAATCTTTACGTCGTCGCCTGCTACGGAAATATCGATATCGTCTTCCGATGAAAACGCGGTAGCGGAAACGTCATTAGCCGTCACGCCGACGGTAGTAAGGTAATTATAGTCGAAATTCGTCGGGTAAAAGCCCGTAATCTCCTTACCGTTTATCTTGATAGAACGCAAAAGCGCGTCCTTATCGTTGGCTATCTGCCACTTTTCTTCGAGGTAGTTTTCAACGTTTATCCTTTCGTCGTCGGTCAAAGCCCTGTCAAAGACGATAAGCTCGCTCAGATAGCCGTCGAAACTGTCGTTCCCCGTGCCGCCGAGATTGACTATCATACCCGTATCGGCATAAAGAGGCCCTTTGAAGGTGGATTCGCACCAGCCGTTTATATAGCTGTAGCCCGTACCGCCGGTCCTTACGCCGTTAAGAATGACGGGCACGTCGGTATCGAAAGGCACCCTCGCCTGATGATAAGTCACGCCGCCGCCCACGGAGCGCGCACCCCAACCGAAGTTGAAACCGCTTTCCACGTTGAAAAACCAGTTATGGTCGTAAGGGCTTGCCGAAAGGCGCGAGAAAAGCTCGTTGTAGCCGTCAGTCTTATTTGCCTGAAGTACGGCGAAAACGGTCATATCTTTAAGATAAAAGCCGCGCGTGCCGCTGAATCTCATATAACTCGTGTTATAAAACCTTACGGCGGGCAATCCCTTGGCGTTCAAAGAATAGACGGGCTTTCTCGAAGAGTCCGTCTGCGTGGCGGCGGTGACGACTCCGCTCAAAGTGGGTTCGGCAAGGTTTTGCCATTCGGATACGGCCTGTCCGTTGTCAAGATCGAGCGTAGAAGCGTCGAGGCGTATCTGTAGACCTTCCATTTCGGCGATATTAAAGCTTTCCGCCTTAACGTCTGCCTGCGTGAAAAAGGCAAAAGCGCCCGAAACAGCCGTTGCCGCCGCAACGACGAGCGCGAAGAATAAAAGCTTTTTCGCTCTTATAAAAATCGTTTTGCGGGAAGTACCCGTTCTTATTCTCATATATAATACTCCTTTGCCCGAGTGAGAGCAATTATTTTCAGGTTGACGTTTTATATTCGTGGACAAAAAACGCCGTTTATGTTAAAATAAATACGTTATGAAATATCTTGTATGGCCTAAAAATAAGCCCATCATCCATTGTGAATCGGGTATAGCGAGAACTAAAGAGATCTACCATATCAAGCGCAATATGCCGATGACGGAACTTATGATCTTCACGGAAGGTACGCTGCACGTCAAGCATCTCGAAGACTACGCCGTAAGCGAAGGCGAGGCCTTTTTTATGCCGCAGAACGTTCTCCATTACGGCACTAAACCTTCGACTTTCGTCATTCACTGGTTCCATTTTATCTTGCCCGATCTTACGATACTTGAAGAAAAGGACGTGACCGAAGAAACGTATATCGGCAATTTCGTTATGCCCATGCGGTCGCGCCCGTCGGATATGAGAAACGTACTCAATCTTTGCTATCAGCTCGAGCAGTACGTTTTAACGCCCGAAACGCAGGACGTGAGAAACGCGCTCATGACGGCCATAATATGCGATCTTGCGATCACGCGCAACCAACTGAAATATCGGTCTTTGCCCGAACATAACAGGCTCAACTCGATAATAAACTTTATCCTTTCCAACCCGCAGACGGATCTGAGCGTCAAGTCTTTGGCTGAAAAATTCGGTTACAACGAAAAGTATATTTTCAATCTGTTCAAAGAAAGGCTCGGCATATCGCCCCGCCAATACGTTATCAGATATAAAATGAATATCGCAAAGAATATGCTTTTGAATTCGGACGACACCGTAGAAGCCATCGCCCTGACGCTTTCCTACGAAAACCCGCAGTATTTTATGCGGCTTTTTAAAAAGACGTTCAATATGACGCCTTCGGAACTTCGCAAAAGCTACTCGCGTTCGCTTCAACTGTACCTTACGCCCGAATCACCTTGATAAAGCCGTATATCCGCACGTTTTTTTTCGCCCCTTGCGCCTTTTCGGCGCAAGGGGCGCTCGTTATTGTATTAATATTAAGTTATCAGTCTTCTTTCTTTCGGACGAACAAAGTCGCGCCGAGAACGGCTATCACGGCAAACGTCGCGCCGCATATACCCATAAGACCGCCGCAACCGCCTTTTTTAGCGGAAGAGGCAGGCGTTTCCGATCCGTCGTCTGAAGAAACCGTTTCGGAAGTTTCTTCGCTGTCGGTAGCCGAAGTTTCTTCGGGGATCTTTTCCCAGACGGCGTACAAAGTCGCGTCGTCGTAGAAGATCACGCTGTCACCGTCGTCGTAAGCTTTCTCACCGCCTTCCGAAAGCGCCCAGCCGAGGAAATCGTAACCGTCCTTCGTGTAAGCGTTTTCGGGAAGCTCGGTCATCTCGAGGGCGTTGATCACGAATCCTTCCATCCGTCCGTTGCCGCCGTTTGCGTTGAAGTTCACGAAACATTCTTTGAGTATCCAGGTGGCGTACAAAGTTACGTCGTTGCCTTCGCGAAGCCCCGTAAACTCGTACTCGTCGCCGTAGACGCCCGCGCCGTCGGCAGCTATCGCCCAACCGGCAAAGCCGTAGCCTTTACGGGTGTAAGTGACCGCAGGGAGCTTAGAAGCCACGTCAAAGACGTATTCCGCGTCCTCCATTTCGCCTTCGCCCCCGTTAGCGTCGAAGCTGACGGTGTAATTTTTGGCCGCCCATACCGCGTAAAGCTCGTAATCGGTCTCGTATTCTTCTACCGTAGCCTGATCGTCAAAGACCTTTTCGCCGTCCGCCGAAAGCGCCCAGCCGGCAAAGTCGTAACCCGTTTTTTCAAACGTGCAGGCGGGAAGCGTTCTTTCTTCGGAACTTAAATATATGCCGTCCATTTCGCCTCTGCCGCCGTTGGCGTCGAAAGTGACGGAACCCGCTTTTTCCTTCCAACAAGCCGTAAGCGTGATATCTCCGGTATATGCGGGAAGAACGGTATAAACGTTGTTTTCGCCGTCTTTCCAGCCGAGGAATTCGTAGCCTTCGGCAGAAAGCGCGGGCAATTCGTAATCGGACTTATAGTCGCGTACTATCTCCGTAGTATCGTCGCCGTTGATTAAAGTAAGGTTTGCGCTTACGGTGGAACGGCTCATTTCGGTAGCTATGGTCTTTGCGTCGTCGGCATCGATAAAGCTTGCGAAAATGCGGAAGTTGTCGAAATAAGCGTTTATTCTTCTGTCGCCTTCGTAAACGGGCCCGCCGAGCGTGAACCAGGCGTTTCCGTTGCGGAAGCTGTTGGAATGATAAGAAAACTCTCTTACGCTGCCGTCTTTGGCGGAAACGACGAGCGTGCCGTCGATATAAACGCAGACCTCACCGTTCCTTACGGCGACTACGGTATTGAACCATTCGCCCGGTTTGAACGTGAACGATTTTCCTTGACCGCCCATTACCCAGCCGAGAGCGTTCTCTTCGGCGTTGATATAAACGATATCGAAGGAGCTTGCGGAGCTACCCGTATACGCCATGAACGAAATTATCTGCTTGCCGCCGATAAACACGTCGTAAAGCCTCGTCCAGGTATAAGTTTCGTACTCGCCGACCTTGATATCCAAGGAGAAAGTTATATCGTTAAGTCCGTAGAAATAGTTTTTGTTGAGCTCGCCGCCGTCGTTTCTCGCAATAAGCGCAGCAGCGTTTCCGTCGAGATACATAGCTCCGTCCACCGCAGCGGGCTGACTCGTGGCGCCGAGGAGCGTTTCGCCCGACGGGAAAGCCGTCATGCCGTAGCCGCGGACGTTATCGGCGTAAAGGTCTTCGGCGTTATCGAAGGTGTATTCGTCGACCATAAAATCAAACGTATCGAGTCCGTATTCTTCGGCAAGCTGCGACTTGGTGAGCGCCGACTGATATATCCTTATATCGTCGAACCCGCCGTTGAAATCGGGGTGACCGGTCTCGTAAGCGGACTGACCGAGATAGAAGTGCGACGTCTCCGAATGAAGGTCCGCTACGCTCGACCAGTTGGCGGTGAAGCTTCCGACGGCAGAACCGTTGAGATATACCTGGATATTCTGACCGTTGATGACGTAAGCCATGTGATACCAGGCGTCGTAAACGGGGTAAATAAGCGAATTGAACGCCTGATTGTTGCCAAACACCCACAAGTAGCACGAACTATAATCGGGCGCGTAAGGATCGGCTCTGAAAGCTTTGTTGTTTTCGGGTGAGAAAATGCCTATCTGACCGAGATACGGTGCCGCGCCCGTCGGCTGATAGAACCAACCGGCTATAGTCACCTTGCTCTGACCTTCGAAGACGTCGGTCGGAAGCGACAGGTAGTTTTCAAACGCCGTGCTTTCGGCGTTCATCATTATGCCCTTGCCGTTTTTGGCGTTCTGCTGCGTGATAAGCCCCGTATTATATACGGTCGCGTCTAAGTAAGTCGTGCCCGCGGTATTCTTGCCGAGAGCCTCCGAGTCCTCGAAGTCGAGCTGATAGCAAAGCTTTACGGAAGGATCTTTGATACCGTATTCGGAACGTATCTGCTGTTCGGTGAGCGCCGACTGATACACCCTTACGTCGTCGAAACCGCCGTTGAAGTCGGGGTGATTGGTCTCGTAAGCCGACTGTCCGAGATAGAAATGCGACGTCGCCGAATGAAGTTCGGACACGCTCGACCAGTTGGCGTTATAAGTTCTCTGGAACTCGCCGTTTTTGTAAATGCTTACTTCCTGACCGTCGATGACGTAAGCCATGTGGTACCAGCTGTCGTTATCGGGGAAGATGAGCGAGTTGAAGGCTTCGTTGTTGCCGAGCACCCAAAGATAGCAGTTGCTGTGGAAAGACGCGTATTGATCGGCACGGAAAGCTTTATTGTTTTCCGGCGAGAATATGCCTATTTCCCCGAGATACGGCGACGCGCCCGTCGGATGATAGAACCAACCGGCTATAGTCACCTGCGTCTGCCCCTCGAAAACGGACGTGGGAAGCGACAGATAATTCTGGAAAGCCGTACTTTCGGCGTTCATCATTATGCCCTTGCCCGTCTTGGAATCGACCTGCGTGATAAGCCCCGTATTATATACGGTCGCGTCGGCGTAGGTCGTACCGGCGGTGTTCTTGCCGAGAGCTTCGCCGTCCTCGAAGTCGAGCTTATAGACGAGCTTATAATGATCGCCGTCGGCATGCGCCTGCTTATTTAAACCCGCAAACGACAGCGAGACCGCCGCCACCAGAGCTACCACAAGCAGAGAAACGAGTATTTTTCTGTTCATTTTTTTACTCCCTCCAAAGAAGATTTTTTTTAATTATAATTCAAAAAGGTAAGATTTTCAATCAATATATTTTAGCATTTAGTGTACAAAAGTCACATTACCGTTTTACCTTAACGCCGACCGCAGACCGCAAACCGCTTGACGCTATTGTTCGGGCGACCTGTCGG